>WHTN01000085.1 GCA_009377715.1 Dehalococcoidia bacterium
TTGGCGGTGGGATCACCGGGGCTGGGGTGGGCATCTCAGGGATGTTTGATGCCACCATGACGATGTAGGGGCCTGCTCTCCTCTCCACTGTAAAGCCAAGCGCTTCCAGTCGTGCGATGCGGGCGCGAAGGGGCGGGCCTTCTCGGAGCAGAACAGCTCCTATATTGTAGTCCTCGACCAGCTGGGCGGGCGGGAGTACCAACGGGTCATTGATGTTCTCTGCCGTGGGGACGAAGCTGAACTGTACTTCTAGGCGGCCTGGGCCGAACGTCCTTACAAGAATGCCCTCCGTGGTAAGCTCTAGAATGCCTGACCCTTCAGGTATTGCGATATGAAGATGAGGCTCAGAGCTACCCCTACGACGGTAAACTAGGTCTGCCTGGTTCCCCTGAATATCTATACGGGCGGGGACAATTCCAGGAACAGGCCGAATGAGCATCTGCATCTCTTCAACAGGAAGCGCGCTATCGATCTCCTCAACTAGAGTGAAGCTGATATCTTCTTCGTCTATGATGGCTAATTGTGTATAGGAGACCTGCTGCCCCTGGCTCTCTCCTGTGCGTATCGTCCTCACTGAAAGTTGCCCGTCGTTGCTTCCCCAAGTGAAGTTGCTGGGATCTAACGCCCCTAGGGAAGTCAGGGGTTCTCCGCCAGAAATGGCTATAGAGTCCACCGGCGAGACGCCGACCAGGTCTAAATACTCTCCACCGTGATTTATGGTTACCCAGGGGTAGTGGGGAACGCCATCTTCGCTCCCGAAATACTTAATGAAAAACTGGCCATCGATCATAGCGAAGGTACTGCGTAATAAGGTCTCCGCCGCAACGCTGCGCTCTACTTCGTAAGCACGGAAAGCGTATCGGTTGAGCTGCGCGAACAGGGCTTCACGTCCAGTCAGGCCCTCGATCCACTTCCCCTCTCTTGCGGGTGCCAAGACTGTCTGTCCCTCAGGCAAGCGCTTGTCCAGCCATTCGGACAAAGATTCCAGTTGCGTGAGGTTAGCAGCCTCGTAAAACCTCGCCTCACGCTGGTACGACTCTACTCCGTGAGGCATGGCTAACCAAAGGACAAGTCCCATCATTACGAATGGCGCAACAGTCCTAGGCAGGCTGGGCAGAACAGAGGTATAGAATCTGAAGAGGTGTACCCCAGCGGCGCCAGCTGCTACAGCGCTAGGCGGAAGAAGGAGGTACGCTAGGCGAGGATATGACGTGCCTATGCCTACCATGATGGTCACTCCAAGGAATCCCCAGACGGCGATAGCCCAGGCCACGGCAATGATATAGCCGCCTGCCTGACGCCTCACCGCTTCGTATAGGGCGCCCGCAATCAACGCGAGAACGCCTACCCATAGCAGAATAAACGTAGGTCCGTCCTCGCTGAGCCTCTGCCAGAGAACGCTAGCGCCACGGTAATTTAGCGTCGCTGAGTTGCTGACGTATTCAGTGTTATGGGGAAGGATCACTAAAAACCAATAAGGCGCAAGTAGTAGAAACGCTGCAACCAGTGGCGTCAGCGCTTTTATCCGCTCAGTCCAAGAGAGATAGCGGTTGCAAATTGCGACCATGGGTGCCACGGTACAGCCAGTCAGAATAGCTATTACGCCCGTGCCTACATGAGATAGGACAGCCAGGAAGATAGCCAAGCCGCCAATGACCCACCAATGCATACTTAGCCTGGGGCTGTGCCCGGCCTGAGCGAAGGCAGCAACACTGAGGCAGATAAAGATGAGCGAGGTCGCCTGGAGCAAGCCACCGAAGGCGAATAGCGTCAAGAGACGGTAGGTGACGAAAAACGCGAAGATGGCGCCGAGTAGGCCAACCGCTTTATCACGAAATATGGCAGCCCCAGCGAGATAGACGGAGAGGAAAAACGCTATCGCCAGGAACACCTTGAACGCCGTTAGTGCCATAATTGGGTCAGAAATGAACGAGCGAGTCACAGCCAACAAGGAGGGGACAATTGGCGGAACAGGTGAAAGCTCTCTGTAGCCAGGGAATTCTTCTCCGCTGTAATATCTGGAGACCATCAACCATTGGCCATAATCACCAGAGCCAACCTCCGTATCTACGACCATAAATGCCACAAGCGAAGCCAAAGCCAGAGCCAGCGCATCGAAGGCCCTTGGGAGGCTCCAGACGTGCTTCCGTATCGTAATGAGGGCTAAGGGCTGATGCACCAGAGCGTCCCAGCCAATGACGCCAACTGAGCCTACGAGCAAAGTGATTCCTACGATCAGAATTGGATCCAGCATTACCCTACGCGCTTTGCTCCCTAGACTCTATCTCCAGAGCCGTAACGCTTGTGGGCATCGATGGCCCGCTTCTGGCGCCTGCTCGCCGTGTAGTCCCGCGTAACGAGGATTGGCTCAGGGAGGTTTGGCGCCACCATGACGACATAGGGGCCGACTCTCCTCTCCACGGTGAAGCCCAGCGCCTCCAGCCGTGCGATGCGTTCGCGAAGGGGAGGGCCTTCTAGGAGCAGGGCAGCTCCTATATTGTAATCTTCGACAAGCTGGGTAGGCGGCAGGATCGCTGGATCATTGATGTTCTCCGCCGTGGGGACAAAGCTGAACCTGACTTCTAAACGGTTAGAGCCCCTCGTCTGCACAAGGATACCCTCTGCGACGAGCTCCAAAGTGCCTGAACCCTCAGGTATGGTAACACGAATATGAGGCTCCGACTTGCCTCTGCGAGGGAAAAATAGGTCTGCCTGGTCTCCCTGAACGTTTATAGAAGCAGGGACAACTCCAGGAACGAGCCGAACCAGCATCTGCATCTCTTCGATAGGAAGCGCGCTATCGATCTCTTCGACTAGCGTGAAGCTGGCATGTTTTTCGTTTAGGGTGGCTAGTTGAGTATAGGAGACCTGCTGGCCACGTCTCTCTCCAGTGTGTACTGTCCTTACTGCAAGTTGCCCATCGCGACTCTGCCAGTCGATGTCGTGGGCACTTAATGCTCCCAGGGAGGCCAGGGGTTCCCCGCCCGAGGTGGCTAGAGAATCCGCCGGCGAAATGCCAACCAAGTCTATATACTCTCCGCCGTGATTGATGGCTATCCAAGGGTAGACGGGGATGCTATCATCGCTGCCGAAATACTTGATGAAAAATTGGCCATTGGTCATGGCGAAGGTGCTGCGTAATAGGGCGTCTGCAGCGATGCTGCGCTCTCTTTCGTAATCCCGGAAACTGAATCGATTGGGCAGCGTGAACAGAGTTTCGCGTCCGGTTAGGCCTTCGATCCACTTCCCATCTCCTGAGGATGCCAAGATTGCTTGTCCGCCAGGTAGGCGCTCATCCAGCGATTCGGACAAAGATTTCAGTTGTGCGAGGTCGGCAACCTCATAAAACCTCGCTTCGCGCTGATACGACTCGGCAGCGCCTGGCCCGGCTACTAATAGAATGAGTCCTGCTAGCGCCAACGGTGCCACAGGTACGGCGACCTTCGGCAGGCCAGGCAGCATGGTGACCAGGCCTTTCAGTCCAAGGAGCAAGGCGCCTCCCACAGCTACAGCAAGGGGTAGCAAGATGGGGTACATAAGGCGAGGGTATGACGTGCCCACACTTCCGATGATGGTCACTCCAAGGAATCCCCAGGCCGCGGCCGCCCAGGCGGCGACGATGACGTAGCTGCCTACCCGCCGCCGAAGCGCTTCATATAGAGCGCCAGCTATCAGCGACGCAAGGCCTGCCCATAACAGAATAAAAGTGGGCTGATACTCCTCCAGTAGTTGCCAGAGAACGCTAGGGCCACGATAGTAGAGAGCAGCTGAGTTACTCGCATATTCAGTGCTATTGGGGAGGACGACCATAAACCAGTAGGGAGCAAGTAGCAGGAACACAATAAACAGCGGCATCAACGCCTTTATCCGCTCGGACCAGGAGAGATGACGGTTGCAAATTGCGGCTGTGCTAGCCACGGTACAGCCAGTCAAAATGGCTATCACGCCTGTGCCAACATGAGAGAGGACTGCCAGGAAGATAGCCAGGCTGCCAAGAATCCACCAACGCATGCTTAGTCGCAGGCTATGTCCGGCCTGGGCGAAAGCAGCCACGGCGAGGCAGATGAAAACGATGGAGGTCAACTGGAGCAAACCACCGAAGGCGAATAGCCCTAGATAGCGGTCTGCGACGAAGAATGTGCAGACTGCCCCTAGCAACCCGGCTGCTTTGTCACGGAAGACGACAGCTCCAGCTGCGTAGACGGAAAGAAAAAAGGCCAGGGCTAAGAATGCCTTGAATGCCGCCAACGCCGTGAGGGGGTCTGAGATAACCAGGCGTGTCAAAGCGAGAAGGAGAGGAACTATCGGGGGTATAGCGGAAAATTCTCTGTAGCCGGGGACTTCGTCTCCGCTGTAATATCTGGAAACCATCAGCCATTGGCCATAATCACCGGAACCTACTTGTACATCTACAACTATGAATGCCCCCAGTACAGCCAGAACCAAGGCCGACGCGTCGAAGGCCATGCTGGCTCTCCAGAAGTTAGGGAGGTTTAAGGCACGGAGGCGTGTCCTGACAAGGGTGAAAGATTGGTTCACTGAAGCGCAACCGCTGTAGGCAGACTTACCACCGGCCTACCCATCCCTCCTGCTAATTAGGTGCGAGCAGATTTGCTGCATATATGTTGCTATCTTGTTCCTGTCCCGCTTGGCTGCAGAGGCCCGACTCGCACGGACATCTCGCAGCGTTTGGGTTTGTTCTCCAGTAGGCTGATTAAGGTCCAGCCCGCAAGCCCGTACTTCGACAGCCGCTATGCCGTCCCTCACTAACGGTGGAGAAGACCTTGGCGCTCCTTAAACGAAAAAGGTGGCGTTCTCCAAGGAAGCTCGGCAGACGTCCTGATCCTTCAGGCCAAGGTCTTGCGCTAGAGCCTGCAGCCTTCTGTGATCTGGACCATCACCAGCTATGACACATCTGAGATCCAGGAATTTCATCGATGTGGGCCAAGTTAATATCATCCTCGACCACCTAAGGGCAGACGCCTGGGCGGCTCTATCTACAACCTGAGAGGGTAAAGTTAGAAACGGCGACACAGCTCTGCCAACGAGGTGGAGCCTGTCTCTATAAACCAAGATATCTGGCCCAGGATAGGCCGATGTTTGATGTAGCTTAATTAGTAGTCTTCCACCGGAACTCATGCTATGTGATAACTAGGGCGCAACCAGACCCATTCCATGTTATGAAGGGGCTGCCCTCCCAGTTAATGTAATGAACCTGATGCTTTTAGCTAGATAACTAGCCAACTCGTAATAGTGCCGTTCTACCCCGCCTCTGAAGTATGGATACGGGCCATCGTGTACGAGAGCAATCTTCCGTAATGTAACCGTTCGGAAGACTAAATTATTAACCTTAAATCTCCAATAGCTACCCAGCACTATTCCGCATCTAATGCGTCTTCCGGCCTAAGGACACTCGCCGTACATGTCCGGCATAACGTCGCCATGGGCCATATGAGCTGGCATAGCGTGCTCATTCACGGAGATCTTAACGAATTTGTGGCCGCCAGCCAGGTGACAGATCTCCACCTTCCCGGCCGGCCCAGAAGCTAATACAGTGGCCCCGTGGAGCGGCCGAAACTAGCAACAGCTTTTTGACCATCGTTTTTCTTCCCCTTTCAGTAACAGCTAGTGTAGACCTCTGCTAATCACCCATCCTCGCGCGTTCGTCATCGCCGTGTCAAGCAGTTGTACTGAGTCAAGAGATTGCATCTTATAGATATAACGCAGGAAGGGGCTAAATCGTTTCGGCGGGCGTTGTGGAAGTGACGCGTTCCGTGACGCGCGCGAGGCGGGACATCTGCGCTCCGCTGCCGCCGCGTCGCTCGAGGATGATCTCCGCCATGATCGAGACGGCGATCTCTTCCGGCGTCTCCGCACCGATGTCGAGGCCGATGGGAGTATGCACGCGTTCGACCGCTTCTGCCGGGGCGCCTTCCGCGAGTAGATGCTGGAGGACGGCCGTCACCCGGCGTTTGCTGCCGATCATGCCCACGTAACGGGCCGGCGAACGGATGACTTCGCGTAGGCTCAGTTCGTCCTGTTTATGCCCTCTGCTAACCATCACGGCGAATGTATTCGACGTTATACGGAAGCTGCGCAACATCTCGACGAGATCGCCGCAAAGGAGGTGATCGGCCTCCGGAAAGCGCTCCGGGTTGCAGTACTCCTGGCGGTCGTCCGCTACGGCTATCGAAAAGCCCATCATAGCGCCGAGCTGGGCCAGCGATTTGCCTATGTGGCCGCCACCAACTATGAGCAAGGTGGCGGGCGGCTCAAACGTTTCGATCAAAATAGAGTAGTAGGCTTGCGCGGATACCGCCGCTCGGGATAGATGTTCGAGTCGTTGCCCATCCAGCGCGAAGTGGTGAGTCGCTGTAAGATGCTGGCGAATAGCGTCCCGGCATTCCTCGACGATAGCGCTTCGAAGATCGCCGTCACCTAGCGAACCGATCGTTTCGCTGTTGGCATGGACCAGCATCTTGCTGCCTAAAGGGATGTTGGCATCTGCGGGCGCAGATACAACGGTGGCGGTTGCCACCACCTTGCCGCCGTTCACCGCTGCAAGGACGGCTTGGGTGATCTGCCTGTTCAAGTCGCTATCTGCCATTGGCTTAAAAACGTGTTAAACGTTAAAGAGGATGTTGACCGTGTCGCCGTCGTTCACAATGTAACTTTTTCCCTGCACGCCGACAAGCCCTTTTTTACGTGCCTCGGCTATAGTTCCGGAGTTGATGAGCGCCTGCCAGTTTATAACCTCCGCCCGGATGAAGCCGTGCTCGATGTCGGAGTGTATTTTGCCTGCCGCCTGTAACGCGGTCGTGCCCTCGGGCACCATCCAAGCGCGCGTGTCTTGTTCGCCCGCCGTGTAAAAAGTGATGAGGTTCAGCAATTCTTGCGAGGCTTGCATCACTGCTGCTACGCCGGACTCCTTCAGCCCAACCTGGGGGCGAAACTCCTCTGCTTCCTCCAGTGGCAGTTCGGCGAGTTCCATCTCCAGCTTCGCACAAATGGCGACGACCCTGGAGTCACTTTGTGCGAAGCGTTCGTCGTATTCAGCTTGGATCACGTCGATCCGGTCCGCTGCTTCTTCGCCTACGTTCAGGACTATCAGCACCGGCTTCCCCGTCAGCAAGGAATACGTAGCGAGGGCCCTCTTTTCTGAGTCATTGAGGGACTGGCGTCGCAGTGGGATGTTGCGCTCGAGGCCGTCCTTTATCTTTTCGAGCAGCGTTAGCTCCCGCTGCCCTGCCTCCCGTTCGCTCGAGCGAGCGGCTCGGACTTCCGTGGTCAGTTTTTGCAGACGCTTCTCGATCAGCGAAAGATCGGCGAAGGCGATCTCAGCGTCCATCGCTTCAATGTCGCGCGCGGGATCGACGTTAACAAGCGGGTGTGCGACGTCCTCTCGCTGGAAGGCGCGGACCACGTGCAGGAACGCGTCGGCCTGACCGAGCGCTGCCAGTAGCTGTGGCGCGGCGCCGGACTTGCTGAAACCGGCGCCCGGGATGTCCCAGTACTTTACTTCGACGGGTGTAATCTTACGGGCATGGACGTGTTCCGCTAACGCCTGGAGCCTATCGTCAGGAATATGGGCAGTGCCAATGTGAGTGGGCGTTGCTCCGTAGCGGCTGGTCTCTACTTGACCGCCGCTAAGGGCATTGAAAAGAGTGGTCTTGCCCGCCCGTTCGAGTCCGACGATCGCTAAGTCCATAGTATCAGTGCTACCTCTTCCAGTTTTAGGATAGTCGCCATTAGTTGAAAGCGTCAATGAATGTTACTATACAGTTTGGCTGGTGTCGATGTATGATGCTGGCAAGTAAGGAAGGAGGCATTGTATGACGCAGGATATAGATTTAACTCAGTTTTCGGATGCGGTTGACAACGCTTCGGCCAACGGCAATCCCTGCGTGCTTGCCACCGCTGACGACCAGGGCTATGTCGATATCGGCGTTAAGGGCAGCATGATGGTGTTCGATAAAGGGCACCTTGCCTACTGGGAACGGACGAGAGGCACGCACTTGGAGAACCTTAGAAAGAACTCTCACATCGGCGTCTTGCTGTTCAGCCGCGAACCTAGGGCTTATCTGCGCTTCTTCGGTGAGGCAGAGGTCCACGACGGTGATGATATCCGCGAACAGATCATGTCGCGCACGATTCAGAATGAACTCGACCGCGATCCGGAACGTAAGGGCTACGGGGTGCTCATAAGGATAACAGGTGTGATGTCGCCGCCGCGCCCGGCCGCTCCCCCTCCAACGACGAGCAGTTAAAGTACCCCGGAATCGCCAATATGACGACAACAATCGATTTGAGTCAATTCGCGGACGTCATCAGCACAGCCCAGGCCAATGGCTTCCCTTGCGCGCTTTCGACGGCAAATGCCGACGGGGATATAGACCGTTGGTATGAAGGGCAGCATGATGGTGTTCGACAAGGAGCACCTTGCCTACTGGGAACGGACGAAAGGCACCCACCTGGATAATCTGCGCCAGTCGCCAAAAGTGGCCGTGCTGCTTTACAGCCGCGACCCACGGGCATACCTTCGACTTTTCGGCGTCGCCGAAATCTACGAGGACGGTCCGATTCGCGAAGCGATCATGTCTCGCACGGTGCAGAACGAACTCGACCGTGACCTGGAGCGGAAGGGCTTTGGTGTGCTCATCAAAGTAACGAGCATCATGATGCCGCGGGCTACCGCCCAGACGCCCAGCCAGAGCTAATTACGGAGCACTATCGTCGCAAAGGTGGGGTCCTTCGGGCTGCATACAGGTGTTGGACATTGAAGGACATAGCGCTCATTGGGAACTTAGCTCTCTAACCGGCAACCACAGACATAGATTGGAAACCGCCGCCTGCTAACACAAACGGCAGGAGGCACTGTCCGGCACCTCGGCCAATCCTGAGAAGATGCTATTAGCAACAGTTCGATTTCTCGGTTCTTTTCAGGAGGCACGGCATGGATGACTTAGACTTATACGAGCTATTCAAGACGCTGCACGTGATCTCTGTAGTTCTCCTCGGCGGAGGCTTCGTCCTCGAGGGGATAACTGGTGCCCTGGTACCACGGTCGAAGACAATGCAAGAAGTGCGTGCCTACGCTCGTCTGCTGTACATCTCTGAGAACTTCCTCTCGCTCCCAGCGGCGATTTCTATCGCTGTATTTGGATACCTTACGGCGAATCGCATCGGCTATAACCTGGATCTGACGTGGCTCCTGCTAGGGCAAATACTGTTCTACGCGATTGCGGTGCTGGCTGTCGCTTTCCTTCGGCCGGCGGCGAACAGGCTTTACCGTCTGGCGCGTGAGGCGCCGGACGGCGCGCTCACGCCGGAGATAAGGGATCAGATGAGGAGCTCGGTCCCGCCCATCGTGGGAGGGGTGACGACCGTGATGTTCGTGGCGATCATCTATCTTATGGTCGTAAGGCCCGCATAGTCGGAGCAAATCTAGCTAGCCGACAGTGCGACAGTTAGTCCGGCGCTCTTGTCGAAGACTACGTCCTAGCTTAAATGTGCAAGGGCGGTGGCGGATCTTTACTCTCACACGAGGCTGGCTTTGCATCGGCAAGCGGCGAACGCGATGCTTTTCTGCAGGTAAACTATCTGAGTTTGCTGTCAAGACAACAAAAAGCGCCAGTCAAACTGGAGGATTTTTGTATCTGGAAATTGGTGGAGCCGAGGGGACTCGAACCCCTGACCCTCGCCTTGCAAAGGCGATGCTCTCCCAACTGAGCTACGGCCCCATGAGTAAGGAAGAAGAGGTGGCAGATGGAAGAACCAACCTCTTCCGTTTACCTTCTTCATGCTTCCTAACACTATTGGTGGGCCATGGTGGACTCGAACCACCGACCTCGGTCTTATCAGGACCGCGCTCTAACCAGCTGAGCTAATGGCCCGCAAATAAGAGTCTAGACTGCCGCTAGCAAGGTGTCAACGGCGGGCTCGACTCTAGATATCCGGCCTTTAGTAGCGGTGTACGTACTTCCCGCCGCTCGTATAGATACGTCTTGCGTTTCGCCGGTCATCGAGACCTTTGATCCCGCCCGAAAGATACGCATTTTTAACGGAAGAGCCGTTACTCGTCATGACTCTACCATCTAAAATGCATTGGGCGGCCGGTTTTCGCTGGCCGGACTTCGCAAGATGAAGATGGCTGTGGCACACGTACAAAAGGAGCAAACGACAT
>WHTN01000086.1 GCA_009377715.1 Dehalococcoidia bacterium
ACCGGCCATGCGATAGTGTCGCGGGCGGTGTCGATCGCGATCTATTCCAATCGCGGCTCGACTACGGAGATCGCAGCGCTATCGTGGTCCGCCATCCCGGCGATCGCGATTACGTTTACGATCAGTATCGAGAGCACGGCCACGACCTCGCATCCTTCTACCTACGTACGCCCGAAGGTGTCCCGGACGAAGTAGCTCGCGTCGAGATGCCCATTTGGTTCGCCCGCGATCCCGAACGTGTCGCCCTGGCGCATTCGCTGCTCATCGACCAGTGCCGGCGAGGTATGGGCTACCCCGTCGCCGTTATGGAAGCGCACGAACAAGCGGTCATCGATGGCCCGTCGCGAGAGTTCTTTCGCCAACTGTTAGAAAACTCGACGGTAGAGCGGCATAAGACGTTTGCCGGATCGGCGAAGAACCGGAGCAAGAGGGGACGATGGCTTTAGACCGCATTAGCGAAGAGCTGGACGTGATCGGCCGCGTGATCGAAGCTAAGGTCGCTCAGTTCAGCGCCGAATGCTACGAACTCCACACCGCGCCCGATCTCGGTACGCTGGTCGCGGTGGAAAACCCGCGGGGCGAGATATACGCTGTCGTCTGCGACGTTATGACGGCCAGCGTCGAACCGGGCCGGCGTCCCGTGGCCCATATGCCGCCCGACGCCGATGCCGACGCTATTCTCGAAGACAACCCTCAACTCAAGCTATTGCTGAAGACGACTTTCGAGGCGATCGTCGTCGCTTTTCGGGCGAACGACGGCATAAGACAGCACCTACCGCCCGCGGCCGCGCGTATTTTCGCCCGGGTTCGCCCGTGCTCAGCGGCTGTCGTCCGCCAACTGACCGATGAGCCGCAGTTCTTAAAGCTGCTGCTGACAGCTGGAAGCGCCAGCGACGAAGTGATCGCGGCTTGCCTGAGGCAGGCCGCCGAGTCGCATCTCGACCCCAACCGGTTCCGCGTCCGCGCCGGTAAGGCATTGCTCGGCCTGCTCGGCCACGACCCGGACAGGCTCACCGCCATCCTGAGGAGCATTCAGGCGTGAACGGCGACGGCGTAGCGCCTTTCGGAGAAGCCTCGCGTCGACTCGGCGCAGTCGTAGCCGGGTCGCTGACCCGCGGCCTCGAAGTGCGCTTGGACGAAGACTGCCCGTTGGAGGAGATAGCGGTCGGACGTTACGTTACTATCCACGGCCGGCAACGCAAGTTCTTCGGACTCGTCACGGATGTTGAACTGAAGTCGCTGCACCCAGGCTTTACCCAGACGCCGCCAGCCAGCGACTTTATCCGTGAGGTGACCGCCGGCGTCGCTACCTTCGGTAGCGTGCGCGTTACGCTCTATCTGACGCTGGACCCGCTGGCGATGGGAGGGGAGGGGGATGCCGTGCGGCCTGCCAAGACTGTCCCGCCACACTTCTCGTCGGCCCTAGAGGCGAGCCAGGAAGACGTCGAAGTCATCTTTGGCCGTGAGGATGCCAGCCATTTCGTCATCGGCACGCCGCTGGACATGGACGTAAGCGTCTGCCTCGACTACGGGCGCTTCATCGAGCGCTCGAACGGCGTTTTCGGCAAGTCCGGCACGGGCAAGACGTTCCTCACGCGGATGCTTCTCGCTAACGTGATGATGAAGAGCAACGCCAATCGCGACCCCAAGCGGAAGGCGGTCAGCCTTATTTTTGACATGCACAATGAGTACGGCTGGGTCGGCAGCGCTGAGGGAGGCGCGGGCCTCGTGAAGAGCCTGAAGCAACTCTTTCCGACAAGCGTCTCTGTCTTCACGCTCGATCCCGACAGCAGCCGTCGCCGTAATGCCAATATCGATGGGGAAATCGGGATCGGCTACCGGGAGGTCGAGCCGGACGACCTTTCCATCCTGCGCGAGACCTTGAACCTCACCGATCGCTCCGTCGAATCGGCGTACCAGTTCCGTAGCCACTTCCGTCAGGAACAGTGGCTTGCTAAGACGCTCGAACTAGACTCCAGCGATGAGGTTACAAAGCAACTCCTGGCTCAGCTTAACGTCCACGAAGCCACGTTCAGCAACCTCCAGCGCGGCCTGCGCCAGCTCACCCGCGGCCGCGACTTCTTACGGCCCGACCTGCCTGGCGAGGCCGTTCGCGACATCTTGCAGCACCTTTTGCGCGGGAAGAACGTCGTTATCGAATTCGGTCGCTATGGCGACGATCTTGCGGCGTACATGCTTGTAGCGAACCTTTTTAGCCGCCGCATCCATGAGGAGTACCGCCGCCGTAGCGAGGAAGCTCTTGGTGACCAAGCTCAAGCGCCACCGCACCTCATGATCGCTATCGAGGAAGCGCACAAATTTCTCTCCCCACAGATCGCCGATCAGACGATCTTCGGCCAGATCGCCCGCGAGATGCGCAAGTACAACGTTACGCTGCTGGTGATCGACCAGCGCCCTTCGGCTATCGACGCCGAAGTGATGTCGCAGCTTGGGACGAAGATCGCCTGCCTTCTGGACAACGATGCAGATGTTAGCGCTGTGCTATCGGGGGTGTCGGGTAGCAGCGAACTCAGGAGCGTGCTCGCCCGCCTTGAGTCGCGGCAGCAGGCGCTTATTCTTGGCCACAGCGTACCGATGCCAGTAGTGGTGCGTACGCCCGACTACGGCACCGCGGAGTCGTACGCGCAGTTCCACGACGGCCCCGGCCTGCGCGAGCGCCTCACCCTACAAGAGCTCTACGACGACTAAGCTGACTGTAGGGACAGAGGTCTGTCCGAAGCCTCACCGTTGGATAAGCTGATTGTCATTGCGAGCGAAGCGAAGCAATCCCAGCCCGTTCTATTACGGTGCTACCAGAATGGTACGCTGGTCTGTTAATAGTTGGCGATGAAGGCAACTTGGCACCTGCCCGGCTATTAGAGCCTTGTCACAGTCTCCAACCAGAACTCGTTAAACTTCCTTCCATCGATCTTAATAACAACTTTTAACGGCCTTCCGCTGCTATCAGGAATCTGGCGTAAAAACTTACCATCCATTTCAAGCTTTACACGAACCTCTTGTATTTCTACCCCGTCATTCCATCCCAGTGCTATCGCGCACGCCAACGAGTCATGTTGAAAATTCAGGATGTCATCGGGTACCTCTGCGTACGCTTTTCCAAGGTTCTCCTCGTTATCGTTCTCTCGATTCACTGCCTCAGCTTGCATCGCTAGAAGCTCCCCAAGTGCTCCAGCTTGCCTCAATGCTGGTAGGTACTCTTTTCTCAGAGCTGTCTCGACTGTAACGCTTAAAGGAATAAGAATTGGATCGCTGTTCTCTAGGACATATTTTGCAGACTTAGGATCAACCTGTATGTTCCAATCCATATCGTGGCCCCAGGGCGGAAAGCCCTCCCTCGCTGGATACATATGACCGCCCATCAAAAATAGCTCAGCCTTTTTTAAGATGCCTGGATATTTGACGTCAAGTAAGCATAGGTTTGTATACGGGCCTATCGCAACGATAATTGATCCTTGCTCAACACTTGCCCTTAATAACTCAAGCGCTTCATCTATGTTGTTAGCTGAAGATTCTACGTTGTCTAGCCAGTAATCTTTTTCGTTTGGGAAAATCGGCGTAGGACTATAATAACCTCCCGAGATACCAGCACCGGCTTTGACAATAACATCTTCTCTGTTACTTACTTTCAGCGCGTATTTGGCATAACCGGCTCTTCTACCATTCCCGTCACACACCGTAGTAAGCCCGGTAATTTGCAGATTTGACCATTTTAAGAGCATGACCAAAGCACATAAGTCGTCAGTGTCACCACCGATATCCGTATCGAGGTGCAGTTTAGTCATATCGCACTCGCTCCTCGGCCATTGCGAGCACTCCGGCAAGCGCGACGTAAACTCGCGAAGCAATCTCTTGCCAAAAGCGAGTCGCCTTCGAAGGCAGGCATAGGCTGGGACATACTGTCATTGTGAGGCGACTGAAGTGGCCGTGGGTAATCTCTGACCGTTCTATTGACGCTTCTAAGGCCACCTGCGGGTTGAAACCCGCAGCTTGCGAAAGCCGACGGTTTTAACCGTCGGACGGCGCTATTATTCTGCGACGATAAAAACGTTCGTAGGGACAGACCTGAAGGTCTGTCCGCATTCTTGACTGCCGGAAGATCTATCGTCACTGCGAGGCCACCGAAGATGGCCGTAGCAATCTCAGCCCTTTCTATTGCGACGCTTCTACGGTACTGCAGGTTGAAAACCCGCAGCTTACGAAGCCGACCGTTTTAACCGTATGACTGCACATTACAAACGTAAGTCGCACACCGTCATTGCGGCTAGCTAAATTGCGAAACACGAATGAACGGCGTAGGGCGCACGGCCGTGCGCCCCTGCGGGGATTTGCTTCCTGATCTACCGCACTACGCTCGCTTCGGGGCCAGCCGGACCGCTTGGCCGCGCCTCTGACTCTGATCCCATCTTCGGCAGCCGACGGCGGATATGACTGAAGAAGCCGCTATCCCACGTCACCAGCAGCTGGCTCGCCACGAATATCGAACTGTACGTTCCGCTTATGATGCCCACCAGTAGCACCAGCAGGAAATCTCGGATCGTGGATCCGCCGAGGAACAGCATCGCGAGGATCGTGAACATCACGGTAAGAGATGTGCCGATCGAGCGGCTCAACGTCTCTGTAAGGCTCATATTGACTGCCTCGCCGAGTTCGAGGTTTGGGTTGCGCGTGCGGTTCTCGCGAATGCGGTCGAAGACCACTATCGTGTCGTGCACGCTGAAGCCAATGACTGTGAGCAGCGCGGTGATGAACATTGTGTTGACTTCGGCGTCGAACGCTTTTCCAAAGATCGAAAACAGACCGATGGTTATGCCGACGTCGTGTAATAGCGCAATAATTGCCGCGCCGCCGTAGACGAACGGGTTCGGCAGATGCCGGAACGCCCATGTGATGTAGAACAGGATGGCCGTGCTCGCCACGATCACGGCGATAGTGGCGTTGCGCCCGATATCCCGCGATACGGATGCCGAGATCGACTCGAAGTTTAGGAAACGGTTAACCACGGCTCCTTCGCTGTCTACTAGCGGCCCAAACCTCTCAATCAGCCCGTCTTCCATGGCTTCTCTTTCCGAAGGAGGCGCGGGCCCGAGCGGCGGCGCCAGATTGGTGCCTTCAAGTTCGTCGGTGCGGATGACGAACGTTCCATCGCTAGCGCTCTGCACGCGCGCTTCGGTATGTCCAAGGTCGGCGAGTTCGGAGCGTAGGTCCTCCTGAGAGACCTCCTGCTGGAAGCGAACGCCAAAAGTGCTGCCACTCGTGAACTCGATACCCGGCTTCAGCGCGGGTGGTATCGCCAGCGAGATGAGCCCCGGGACCATAATTGCCAGAGATATAAGATAGAATAGGCCGCGCTTGCCAATGAAATCGAAGGCTGGGCGGAACCGCCTTCTAGGGCCGGTTCCAGCGGCCGCAGCCTCCATTTGTTCGCGATCTACTCCGAACCACCAAGGACGGCGCAGCAGCCCTGTGCTGATCCAGCCGCGCATAAGGGTCCGCGAGACGACTACCGCGGAGAACATGCTTATTAGCACGCCGATAGCCAGCGTTATTGCAAAGCCTTTAACTTGGTTGGCGTTAAACTGATCGCCGAACCAGTACAGAATGCCGCAGGTGATGAGCGTCGCCACGTTGCTGTCCCGAATGGACGACCACGCTCTATTGAAACCGGTCTCGATGGCAACGACAAGGCTCCGTCCGCCTCGCAGTTCCTCCTTCATGCGTTCGAACACGAGGATGTTAGCGTCCACCGCCATGCCTACGGATAAGACGAAGGCCGCGATGCCAGCGAGGCTCAAGGTCACAGGCCAAAGCTTGAAGACCATCAAGATCGTCGCTGTGTATGTGACTAGGGCGAAGCTCGCGAGTGCTCCGGGTAAGCGGTAGTACACGACTATGAATAGCATCACGATCAGAATGCCTACGATGCCGGCCTGGATGCTCTTACGCACCGCGTCGTCTCCTAGAGTAGCGTCTACCTCTTGGATCTGGATCGGGTTCAGCGGAACGGGGAGGGCGCCTGCGTTCAATTGCGCCGATAACGTCCGCGCCTCATCAAGGCCCACGCCTGTAATCTGGCCCTGGCCTCCCGAGATACGCCCGTTCACCTGGGGCGCGGAGATCAGCACACCATCGACGAAGATGCCGAGCGGATAGCCGACCAGGCTTCCGGTAATATCCTCGAAGAGGTTGCCACCTTCATTGTCGAACTCGATCGCTATAAGTGGTTGTCCCAGCGGGTCGAAGCCGGCTTCGGCGCTTGTCAAATAGCGGCCGGTCAGCGGCTTTTGCGTGCCGTCGTTTCCTTCGCCGGTCGCGGGGTCCCAGATGATCTGGCCGATAGTTTGTCCCGAGGTATCAAGACAATTCGCGTTACCTTGGTCATCTATATTCAGGCGGCCGGTCTGGGCCGGCACAGTTATGGTGCCGCTATCGGCCGTCTGACAGATAACGTTTCGGGCCTCGTCCAACCGCGGCTGGCGAAACTCCAATTCTGCCGTCTTGCCGATGAGTTCGCTGGCTTCTTCCCGCGATACGCCTGGCAGCTGCACGCTTATCCGGTTGGCGCCCTGGCGCTGCACCTCCGCTTCGCTGACGCCGAAGGAGTCGACGCGCCGGCGTATGATCGTCTCCGCCCCTTCCAAAGCCTCGTCGAGATTGCTGGCACCTCCCCGCGCATCGGCTTCGAGAAGCACGCGGGTGCCGCCTTTAAGGTCAAGGCCGAGGCGCATGCTTTCTCGCTCGAAATCGCCGATATTTAGGCCGGTGCCGCTGGGCCATGGCACAAAATCGGGAAGGTAGCGCTCGGGCATGTCTGGCCAGACCACCCAGATGGAAAAGCCGGTTAGCACAGTTACGAAGAACAGCGCTATAGCGTTCGTATATCGTCGCATAATTAAAAAGTCCTTACCTATGAACCCCGTATTTGTTCTTGTTGTTGCGGTTGTTCCGCAGAATTAAGCTTTTGGACGATCGCCGTGGGCACGGCGCGCACCTCGACGCCGCTACCTAGGTCGAGGACGAGGATAGTCGGCCCTTCTTCGGGAATTTGTACTTCCTTAACGTGAGCGATTAAGCCACCCTGCGTAAGCACCTCGTCGCCTACGTTAAGGTTGACGAGGTCTTTGCGCTGGCGGCGTTGTTGCTGCAGCACCGGCCGGAGGAGAATAAAGTAGAAAGCCATCGCCACTATTAGAACGAATATCGCAGTTTCCATAACTGTTCCTAACTGGGTCTCATTCGCTTATTTGACTAACTCTTGCCGGGCTAAAGCAAGGGCATCGTCGCGGGTTCCGATCTCGCCCGCCGCGTAGGCCTCTTCTATAGCCCTTAATAGCCTACCTATCGCTGGGCCTGGAGGCAACCCCAGGGCTTTCATTAAATCATTGCCGGTCAAAAGCCGTTGCGGCCGGCTGATTTGCTCTTCGTACTGGTTTTTGCAGATATAGTTCATCAAAGCGATGTGGACACGCCATTCGCGAAGGTCAAGATCTGGGCCGCGCGCCGCCATATGGTCGGCAAGGCTAAGGAAGAGGACGTCCGTCGCCGCCTCGCCGGCATCGCGGTAGTACCGGTAGAGGGCGCGGCGACTCGGCAGGCCGTTCTGTGCCATCTGCGGTGGACGTAAGTGCTCTTCGATCATGATGCTCACGAGGCGGATCGCGGCGCCACTGAACCGTAGACGGTGCATTATATCTGTCGCCGTCTCCGCGCCTATATGGTCGTGGCCGAAGAAACGCGTCCTGCCGTCTTTCTCTACCGTCTTGGTATAGGGTTTGGCGACATCGTGCAAAAGCCCCGCGAATTTTAGAAGCGCAGCACGTGTGAAGCCGTCCGTGACGATATCCCGCCAATGAGTTCGGACATCTTCAGGCCAGATAAAGCTCTGCCAGACTTCTTGCCATAGCGTCAAGGCTGCTTGGGTTGTAGGCGGCCTTTCGGTGAGGATGAGGTCGAGGGCGACGACGGTCTGTAAGTTATGGTCGAAGACGTCGTAGTAGTGCTCTTTCGGCTGAACGACTTCCTTGCCGATGCAAATCTCAGGTATGAGCAGGCACAGAAGCCCCAGTTCATCCAGTTGGTACATGGCCTGACCGGCCCGCGGCGTTTCCATAATGCGCATAAGCTCATCGCGTTGCCGCTCAGCCGAAGCCGAGGCGAGATAGGACGCGTCGCGCCGTGCCACCTCCGCCGTATGCGCGTCGATTTCGAAATCCAACTCAGCGCAAAGCCGGACTGCCCGCAGCAGTCGCAGGCCGTCATTCTTAAACACGTCGTCTTGGACGGCTCTGATGGATCTAGCGCTTAGATCGGCGACCCCGTTGAACGCGTCGAGGAGATCGCTACGTAGATCGGCTGCCGTGCTGGTAAGTGGCAGCGCCATAGCGTCGATCGTGAAGTCGCGACGGCCCAAGTCTTCTCGTATATCGCCCGAATACGACGTTAGGTCTACATAATGTAAAACGCTGTGCTCCTCTTGTAACGCAATACGGCCGATCTGGCGCTCAGCGTCTAATAGAAAGAAGCTTCCGTCAAGCTTTCCCGCCAGCCGTTTCCCGACGCTGGCCACGTCTGAAGCAATTGCGATGTCGATATCGCGGCTCGCCCGGCCCAGCAGCACGTCACGCAAATAACCGCCGACTACGTATGCGTCGGCGGCCTGTTCTTCAAGCGCTTGCGCTATAATCGCTGGCGTTAGGGACATCTCGTTCGGAGGTTATTTCGATATTGCGGAACTTACTTCGTTGCCATGCCATTCGGTATCGATCGTGTTTTCGCTCACCCTGTCGCCACAGCGACTCGCTAAGGCGAGAGCTTGTCGAAGGGCGACGTTACACGTACGTTCCCAACTCGCATTTTGCCGCTCATGGTTCGACATGTACATCCTGAGCTTGCGGATGGGCTCACACCGAGCCTATCGAAGACCTATCCATGTCATTCTGAGCGACCGAAGGGAGTGAAGAATCCGAGCATGAAACGGATTCTTCGTCGCTATGGCGCCTCAGACTGGCATAACGACCATCGCTATTGCTCCGTCGCTAGCTCTTCTTCCTCTTCGCCTTCTGCCTCTTCTTGCTCTTTTGGCTCGATTTTCTGTAGCTTGTCCATGCTCTCCAGGTAATCGATATAGAGCGTGCCGTTGATATGGTCGATCTCGTGTTCGAGCGCCTCTGCTAGCAGGTCGTTGCTGCCGCGCACTCTTACGACTTTGCCTTCAGGACTTAGGCCCTTCACCACCACATTGACCGAGCGCGTAATCTCTCCGCGGTAGCCCGGCACCGAGAGGCAGCCCTCGACGACCGTTCGCTGTCCGGACCGCTTCACGAATTCGGGGTTTATTAGAGCGAACGGCTCGCCTTCCGGGACGTGGATGACGATCACGCGCAGCGAAATGCCGATCTGCGGCGCAGCAAGGCCCACGCCTTCAGAGTCGTACATCGTCTCGAACATGTCATCGATAAGCTCGAGGATAGAGTCGTCGATGCCGGGCACGCGCTTCGCCTTCTGCCGAAGTACGGGGTCGCCCAGAAACCGCAGGGGTCTGATCGCCACGAAAGCCTCCTTGGATGCTTAAGTCTTTCCCTATTTTAAGGCATTTTATGCTATATCCAACTGGTGTTAAATCTCATACTCTTCATGTACTTGAACTAGATGGACGTGCTCGCCCAATTTGACCCAGAATAAGCGTGACGCCTCACGTCATTGCGAGCCCTTCGATAAACTCAGGATAAACTCCGCGAAGCAATCTTAGCCCGTTCTATTACGTTGGCTTAGTCGCGGCCTCTTTTTGGCTCGTTATCTCTGTTGAGAGATTGCCACGGCCGCCTTCGGCAGCCTCGCAATGACAGGATAGTGGTGCCAAGTCCGTGCGGGATAATCACGAGCTTCTGTGCGCCTATAGCAAACTTACGGGGTCGATATCTATCGTCCAGCCATCAGGCGTAGACAGCGACTCTAAAAGCGCCGAAGGATTTCGTCCCTTC
>WHTN01000009.1 GCA_009377715.1 Dehalococcoidia bacterium
ATACGCGTCGGAGAGGTGAAACGAGATTACGGCGACCGCTCGTTCAGCATCGGGTAGCGGCAGACTTGACGGCGATACCACCTCTTTTGTAGTGGCCGACCGCCGGGGCAACGTAGTGAGCTTCATTCAAAGCGTCTTCATCCCCTTTGGCTCGGGCGTCGTGGCCGGAGGCACTCCAGGTGCGGACCTGCAAGTTCAAACCAACGCTCAGATACTCATCAACATATTGGAGCTTGGAAAGAACGTCCAAGATGCGATCGATGCCCCGCGCTGGTCGTACTCCGCAAGCGAAGGGGTGCAGTTGGAGAGCCGCTTTCCACAGTCGATAGCCGATGAGCTACGGCTGATGGGCCATAAAGCATCCCTGGTGGAACCGTGGTCGGGCCGTTTTGGACGAGCGCAGGTTGTCGTGCGAGACCCGGATTTGGGCACCTATGCGGGCGGTTCGGACCCGCGCGGCGAGGGTTGCGCATTAGGGATATAGGCTCGCACAAAAAATGTCATTCTGAGCGACCCTTTCGGCAAGCTCAAGGTAAACTCCGGGAGCGAAGAATCTTACGAAGCGACGAAGTACACGTTTGACTGTAAGACCCTCGCGGAGTTTATGCTGAGCGGAGCGAAGTGCTCAGGATGACAAAACTTGCTCCTCGCAGCACTTTTTTTGTGCAAAGCAAGGGATATAGCGGCGTCATGAACATCAAGGAGCGTCAGATGGAATACGAGTACTACACTTTAGGCACGTGGAAGGTCAAGCCGGGGCACCAGGAGGAATTCATCGCAGCCTGGAAAGAGTTGAACCGCTTTTTCTTCAGCCTGCCCAATCCGCCCGTGGAAAACGTAATGGTCCAGCACACTCAGGACGAAACGGTCTTCTACTCGGTGGGGCCGTGGCGCAGCCTGGACGACATTAAAGCGATGCGCGCCACTTCCGACCCGCGCCGGACCGCCTGGTCTGAACTAACGAAAGTCATCTGCGATGAGGCAACCCCAGGAGACTTCCGAGTGGTGGAGCGGTTTCCGGAGCAGTAAACGCCAGTTCGCTTGGCATATCATTCTGAGCGCAGTGAAGAATTTAGTCGTCGCCCTTGGACAAGTACATCCTGAGCTTGCCGAAGGGCTCAGGGTGAGCGGGATCCGTTCGTGGTGAGCTTGTCGAACCATGAGCGGAAAGTTACGGGTCTGCAGAGAACACTTTTGCATAGGGTACATTTAAGACTAGGCGCCTAACTGTTCTGCTAACGCGTCTGGCTCCGCCACGGGAAGCTGACAAGTGTAGTTCTCGCAGACGTACGCCGTAGGCCGGTCGGCGATTGTGCCTTTATCTTGAAGTAGGGGTATGCCTGTCACGGCCTCTAGATCGTCCGGGCGGTATCCGGCCACTACCTTGTTCGGTAAGTAGCGGCTGAATAGCGTACGCAACATATCAGCCATGGCCGGGTCTTCTCGCACACCGACGATAGCGACCTCTTTCGGCGTCGAAAGGTAGAAATCCGCTGCGCACAGCCAGCGACCGAAGCCATTCGGATAGCGTTCGAAGACGTTCCCCAGCGCGCGCAACAGCGAGGCGGCCTTAGTTTTGTAATCGTTGTTATCGAACAAGACCGCAAGCCCGAGCAGCACATCGACGGCCACCGAGCTTCCGCTAGGCGTGGCGTTATCGAACAGATCGCGTGGCCGCACCACCAGCGATTCGTGATCGCGCCCGGTATCGTAGAAGGAGTCACTCGCCTCATCCCAAAACAGTTCGAGCATCGAGTCGGCAAGCGAGCGCGCCTCGTCCAGCCAGCGCCGCTCGAAGGTCGCTTCGTAAAGGGCAATTAGACCGTCAACGAAGAACGAGTAGTCCTCAAGATAGCCGAGCACCTTCGCCTGGTCATCCTTATAGCTGCGAAGCAACCTGCCGTTCGAGCGCAATCGCTCAAGAACGAAGGTCGCGTTGCGTTCGGCGACCTCGCGATAGTCATCGCGATTGAGAACAGCCGCAGCCTCAGCGAAGCTGCGCAGCATGAGGCCGTTCCAGCAGGTCAGTACCTTCTCGTCGCGTCCCGGCCAGACGCGCTTCGAGCGCACTTCGTACAACTTCTCGCGAGAGCGACGAACTATCGCTTCGAGTTCTTCATCGCTTAGGCCTATTTCCTGCGCTATTACGTCTGGGCTTTCCTGAAGATGTAAAATGTTACGTCCCTCGAAGTTCCCTTCGTCGGTTACGCCAAAGTACCGGCGAACGACTCCCCCGTCCTCAGCGCTGAGCACGTCGTCGATCTCTTGGGGCGTCCAGACGTAGAACTTGCCCTCCTCGCCTTCGCTATCGGCATCTTGCGTAGAGTAGAAGCCGCCGTCGGGCCTCGTCATCTCGCGCTGCACGTAGTCCAGCGTCTCTTCAACTACGCGACGGTATAGCGCGTTGTTTGTAGCCTGATAGGCGTGTAGATAGAGACTGCTAAGAAGCGCGTTGTCGTACAGCATCTTCTCGAAGTGCGGCACCAGCCAGAAGGTATCGGTCGAGTAGCGATGAAAACCGCCACCGACGTGGTCGTAGATCCCACCGCATGCCATCGCGATCAACGTCGTCTCGACCATTTTCAGCGCTTGAGCGTCGCCGGAGCGGTGATGGTAACGCAGGAGAAAATCGTAGACCATCGCCTGGGGGAACTTCGGCGCTGGTGCGTAGCCCCCGCACTGCCAGTCGAACTCGGCCATAAGAAGGCTGTAGCCATTTCTGAGGACATCTTCCGTTAGGTCCTCCTCGCCAGCGCCAAGCGCTGAGGTCTGTATACGGCCCACAAGCTGCTGGGCGGACTGCACGAGTTCATCCCTTCGCGTCCTGTACGCGGAAGTGACCGCGCCCAACACCTTCGGGAAGCCCGGTATGCCGTGGCGGTCGTCGGGCGGATAATACGTGCCACCGTAAAACGGCTCTCCGTCCGGCGTCAGGAAGACGGTCATCGGCCAGCCGCCACGTCCGGTCAGCGCCTGGACCGCCTGCATGTAGATCGCGTCGATGTCTGGGCGCTCTTCGCGATCGACCTTTATGTTGACGAAGTTCTCGTTCATGATAGCCGCGATCTCGGCGTTCTCGAAGCTCTCATGCGCCATCACGTGGCACCAGTGGCAGGCGGAATAACCGACGCTCAACAGGATCGGCTTATCATCTTGCTTCGCGCGTGACAACGCCTCCTCACCCCAGGGGTACCATTCGACGGGATTATCGGCGTGCTGAAGTAGATACGGGCTCGTTTCGTCCTTCAGCCGGTTAGCCATAACTAAACCTCTTCCTTCGTCGCATAAGCCACCTTCTATACCATTTTCAGGCATCGGCTCGAAAATCGCCAACGCCGGCCCTACTTTCAGGTTGACTTACCCGATGCGTAAGCTATGATCTCGGAGAGGTAATTGACGATGGACGAAGTTAATCTCGCGGTCGCCTTACCGCTCTCTCTGGAGCAACAGGAAAAGATAAAAAGCGTGGACGCCCGTGCGCAGGTAACGCTCTTGCCGTTGACGCAGCGCTACCTCTTCCGTAACGGGCGCGGAATGCCCCTCTTCTATCGAGAAGCGCCGGCGGTAGAGTTAACCCCGGCAGAAGAAGTGGTCGAACGGCAGAAGCTTGACGAGACGCTCTCGAAGACAGAGATCGTTTTCGCCCAGTCCGCTATCCCCGGCGATCTGCCCGGTAGGGCGCCTAACTTGCGCTGGATCCAAATATCGAGCGCCGGCATCGACAGGCTTCCCGACGACGTGCTTACGAGTGGAATAACGATCACGTCGGCAAGCGGCATTCACGCTGTGCCGATCGCCGAGTACGTTCTCGCCTACATGCTCTACTTCGCGAAATCGCTGCCGACGGCTCTAGAAAACAAGCAGGCGAACCGCTGGCAGTCCTTCGTAGCACAAGAGTTGTATGGCGCCACGCTCGGCATCGTGGGCATCGGCTCGATCGGGCAGAACGTCGCCCGCATAGCGAAGACTTTCGGCATGCGGGTCATCGCTATCAAGCGCTCGGCCAACGGCGAGCACTCCGAACTAGCAGACGAAGTTTTGCCCCCTACGGGACTGCCGTACTTGCTCTCCGAAAGCGACTATGTGCTGCTTTCTCTGCCCGCCACCGAGCAGACCCGCGGGCTGATCGGCGAGGCAGAACTACAGGCAATGAAGCCGACAGCGTACCTTATCAATATCGCTCGAGGCAGCATCATCGATCCCGACGCCTTGCTCACCGCGCTCAAGGAGAACTGGATCGCCGGCGCAGCCCTGGACGTGACCTCGCCGGAGCCTTTGCCACTGAACAGCGAATTGTGGGGGCTGCCGAACGTGCTCATCACGCCGCACATTACCCCGGCTACTTACCGATACGTCGACCGGCTGGTCGACCTCTTTTGCGATAACCTCCGGCGCTATTTGGACGGCAAGCCGCTCCTGAACGTCTTCGACCCAACCAAAGGCTATTAATTCCTTACCCCTTCTGCCCGTTCTATTACGCTGGCTAGTCGCGGCCACCTTAGCTGTCGTTATCGCTATTGAGAGATTGCCGCGGCCGTCTTCGGCGGCCTCGCTATGACATGAACCCTAAATTTCTCTTGCTTCCTCCTTCCCGCTTCCCACTTTCTTCGTTTTACGCTATCTTGAAGTCAGACCCATGAGTTCCACTACTCTCCGGCGCACCACCCTCTACTCCCAGCACAAGGCTTTAGGCGCCAAGATGGTGCCTTTCGCCGATTGGGAAATGCCTATCCAGTACACAGGCATCATCGAGGAGCACCACGCCGTCCGGGAGCGAGCCGGCATCTTCGACGTCTCGCATATGGGACGGCTCGACGTGAGCGGGCCCGACGCGGCCCGGCTGCTGCGCCACGTCAGTACCTACGACATCGCAAGACTCTCGACCGGCGAAGGCCACTACTCGCTGCTCTGCAATGAAGAAGGCGGCATCTTAGACGACATCTACGTCTTCAGCGTCGAAGATGGCTGCTTCATCGTGGTGACTAACGCCGCCAACGCCGAAAAGGATCGCGATTGGATAATCGAGCACACGCTGGCGGGCTTGGATGTAAACGTTAAAGACATACAAACGGTTACAGCCATGATCGCCATCCAGGGGCCGGAGGCTAGAGAACGCGTCGCCTCCCTGAGCCCTGCTCCTTTATCTGAGGTCAAGCCGCGGAACTGCCTCGACGACATCGAGATCGCCGGACGGCGGGCCTTTATCTCACGAACGGGCTACACGGGGGAAGGCGGCTTCGAGATCGTTACTATGGCCTCTGACGGTCCGGCTGTATGGGATGCTTTGCTGAACGGCGGCGCGCTGGCGTGCGGCCTGGGCGCACGGGATACATTGCGCCTAGAGGCGGCGCTGCTCCTCTACGGCAACGACATCGACCGAACGGTCGATCCGTTTGAGGCCGGCCTGGGCTGGGTCGTTAGCCTCGACGACGGCGCTGATTTCATCGGACGGCAAGCCTTGCTTCGGGCGAAAGAGCGAGGGCCGGAGCGATCGCTGGTTTGCCTGCTCACGGAGGAGAACGGCATACCGCGCGCTGGCTGCGCTATTCTCCACGAGGATAAGCAGGTTGGAAAGGTAAGCAGCGGCGGCTTTTCGCCGAGCCTGCGTCGCGGCATAGCGATGGGCTACGTGCCGTCCGGCTTGCGAACGGAAGGCACCGAACTTACCGTAGACGTGCGCGGAAAACCCCTGCCGATGCGGATCGTAAAGCGTCCCTTCTATTCACGAAAGAGCGCATAACCGGAGGAGCGATGGAGTACCCTGACGACCTAAGATACAGTCGTGAACACGAGTGGGTGCGCCTCGATGGCGATGCCGGCGTTATCGGCATCAGCGACTTCGCGCAGGACCAGCTCGGCGACATCGTTTACGTCGCGCTGCCAGCTGTAGGCTCCGAAGTGAAGTTTATGGAGAAGTGCGGCGAGATCGAGTCCGTGAAGGCAGTCTCCGATCTCTATTCGCCGGTCAGCGGCGAAGTGCTCGCCCGCAACGATAGCCTCATCGAGCAGCCGGAGCTTGTGAACAGCGCCCCTTACGGCGACGGCTGGCTGCTTCAGGTGCGCCTGATTGACCCGTCCGAACTCGAGCGGCTGCTCGGCACGCAAGAGTACAAAGACCTCACGGCGCGAGCCGAGGAGTGAGCGCCACGCGAGTCCCCTACATCCCCAACACCGATGACGACCGCCGAGCGATGCTGGAAGCTATCGGCGTTGCCTCCGAAGAAGAGTTATTCGCCGATATACCATCTGCAGGACGCGTCCGAGGCCTCGATTTGCCGCCCGCTTTGTCGGAACTCGAACTCGTTCAACAGCTAGGCAAGCTAGCAGACTTCAATCGCACTCCCGGGCAGATGCCGTCGTTCCTGGGCGCGGGCGCGTATCGACATTTCATCCCGAGCGTCGTCAATCACGTGATCAGCCGCAGCGAATTCGCCACCGCTTATACGCCGTACCAGGCTGAAATCAGCCAGGGCACGCTTCAGGCGGCCTTCGAATTTCAGTCGATGGTCTGCGAACTGACCGGCATGGATGTCGCTAACGCCGGCATGTACGACGGCGCGAGCGCTCTGGCAGAAGCCTGCCTCATGGCCACGAGCATCACCGGCCGCCGACGAATCGCTTTGCTTTCCACCGTGCATCCCAACTGGCAAGAAGTGGTGAAGACTTACGCTTACGGGCGCGGCTTAGCAGTGGACGTGATAACCAGCGAAGAAAGCGCCCTGACGGAAGAACACGCCTGTCTTGCGGTACAACAGCCAAACTTCTTCGGCTATCTGGAGGATGTTGCGTCGCTGGGCGACTCCATCCACGAAACTGGAGCCTTGTACATCGCGGCGGTCGATCCGATATCGCTCGGCATGTTCAAACCGCCGAGCGATTATGGCGCCGACATCGTCGTCGCCGAAGGGCAGAGCCTAGGCTGGGCGCCGAACTTCGGCGGACCGAACGTCGGCCTATTCGCCTGTCGCCAGCAGTTCATCCGCAATATGCCAGGCCGGATCGTGGGTCGTACGACCGATGCGCAAGGTCGTATCGGTTATGTACTCACACTTCAGACGCGCGAGCAGCACATCCGGCGCGAGAACGCGACCTCTAATATCTGCACCAGCCAGCAGCTCGTGGCGCTGGCGGCGACTGTATATCTCGCAACGCTAGGCAAGACTGGCGTAAGACGGGTGGCGGAGCTCTGTTACCACAAGGCCAACTACGCTGCGGCACGTATCTCCGAAATCCCGGGATACAGCCTGCCGCTTCAAGGCTTCTTCTTTAAAGAATTCCTCGTGCGCTGCCCGCTACCACCTTCAGAGCTAAACCGCCGTCTGCTCGACGAAGGCATCATCGGTGGCCTGGACGTCAGCGATCTGATCGATAACGGTATGCTCTTTTGCGTAACGGAAATGAACACGCGCGAGGAGATCGACCACCTGGTAGCGGCGTTGGGATCGGTCAACGGATAGGACCTTAATGTCATTCGAGCAGAGCGAAGAATCTACTTCTAACCTAGACCCTTCGCGGAGTTTATGCTGAGCGAAGCGAAGTGCTCAGGGTGACATAGGCTATAGGCAAGCCATGGATAACGAACGGATGAACGACGAGCAGCATACAAATATCGGCGCAACGCTGACGTTTGACCTGAGCCGGCCCGGCCGCGTCGGTTGTTCACTGCCGGAATGCGACGTGCCGGAGGCAGAGATCCCACCCGCCGAGCTTCTGCGCGATGACCTTCGCCTGCCAGAGCTATCGCAGCCAGACGTTGTGCGATACTTTCTGGCGCTCAGCCGGTTGAACTATAGCGTCGATACCGGCTTTTATCCTCTCGGTTCCTGCACTATGAAGCACAACCCCAAAGTGCACGAAGACCTCGCCCGCCGGCCCGGCTTCGCAGATATCCATCCGCTTCAGCCGCCCGAGACCGTCCAGGGCGCTCTCGCAGTTATGCACAACCTCCAGCGCTGCCTGGCCGAGATCACTGGTATGGACGCGGCCACGCTCGCTCCCGCCGCGGGCGCGCAGGGTGAGCTTACGGGCATTTTGATAATCAAGGCCTATCTCGCCGACGCCGGCCAGAGCCATAGGCGTAAAATCCTCGTTCCAGATTCAGCGCACGGCACAAACCCGGCGACGGCGGCTATGGCCGGTTTCGAGGTCGTGACCGTCGCCTCCGATAAAGACGGCGATACCGATATGCAAGCGCTTCAAGTCGCGCTCGACGACGATGTTGCAGCGATGATGCTGACACTGCCCAACACGCTGGGGATCTTCGATAGAGATATTCTAACGATCGCCGAAATGCTGCATGCCAAAGGCGCTCTACTCTACGGCGACGGCGCTAACCTCAACGCGATCGTCGGACGGGCGCGCTTCGGTGATCTCGGTTTCGATGTAGTACACCTCAACCTGCACAAGACCTTCAGCACGCCGCACGGCGGGGGAGGGCCCGGCGCGGGGCCAGTGTGCGTTAAAGCGCCACTCGCCACTTACCTGCCCACACCGGTCATCGAACAGACCGATGGCGGCTACCGTACCCTCCGCCCGCCACACAGCATCGGCAAGCTGCAAGCGTTCCACGGCAACTTCGGCGTGCTGCTGCGCGCTTACGCTTATCTGAGATCGCTGGGCGCAGACGGTTTTCGTGAAGTGAGCGCCAATGCGGTGCTAAACGCCAATTACGTAAGGGAGCGGCTGCGGGGCGCTTACCAATTGCCGTACGGCCGTTGTGCTATGCACGAAGTCATCGCTTCGGCGAGCAAGCAGCGGGCTAAGGGCGTCCGAGCTTGGGACGTGGCGAAGCGTCTCATCGATTACGGCTTCCACCCACCGACCGTGTACTTCCCGTTGATCGTCGAAGAGGCGATGCTAATTGAGCCTACGGAGACCGAAAGCAAAGAGGCGCTCGACGCTTTCTGCGAAGCGCTCCTCGCCATCGCGCGCGAAGTTGAAGAGACGCCAGAAGTCGTAAAGAGCGCGCCGCACGACACGCCAGTCGGCCGGTTGGACGAGGCGACGGCTGCCCGGCGCCCCGTGTTGCGCTGGCAGCCACGAAACGACTAACTCTTTTGGCGTAGAAGTATGGCGCGCGGCAGCCTCTGGGAACACCTGGATGAGATCGAGCAGATCGTTCGCCGGCAGCCCTTAGGCCTGATCAGCGACTTCGATGGCGTCTTGTCGGAGATCGCGCCCACGCCCGCCACAGCCCGTATCCACCCCGAGTGCCAAACCCAGATCGCCCAGCTATCGCAGCGGTTGCCATTCGTGGCGATACTTTCCGGCCGACCCGTGGATAACACGAAAGCGCTCGTCGCGCTGGAGGGCGTGACCTACTACGGCAACCACGGCCTGGAACGCTGGTCGGGGAACCAGATCACTCTTGTCCCAGAAGCGACCGCCTATCGAGAAGTGATCTCCAGAATAATTCGGGAGGTTGGGCCAGCCATGCCAGCCGGCGTGATCATAGAGGACAAGCGTGTCGGTCTGACTTTGCATTATCGCCAGTCCCCCGATCAAGCCTCTGCCCGTGAAGCTATTTTGGCCGCTCTAGATAGCATGCCTACGGCCCAGGAACTGAAGGTCAGCTTTCCCAAAGGGGCGGTCGAACTGCGAGTCCCCATCGACATCGATAAAGGGACTGTTGTCCTTAACGCTGCGAAGGAATACGCCCTGCGAAGCTGCATTTACCTAGGCGATGACCGCACCGATCTGGACGCGTTCTGGGCGATGTCCGAACTCGCTAGAAGGGTGGACTTTCGTGGCGTTTCGATCGGCGTTGGCGGACCGGAGACGCCCGCGGAAATAATTGCGATGGCCGACTACACGTTGGATGGCGTCCCGGATGTCGCGAAGTTTCTCGCATGGCTTGCCGAAGCCGTAGCCGCCTGACGAGCATGGATGTTGGGCGGCGGCGAAACAAGCGATGGATTTTAGAAAGACAAGGCACACCCGTCGGCGGATGATGCAACGGAATATTACGGATGAAATGATATCATGGGTTTTGGAAAACTATCATACTTCTCGATCAGCATCCTTTCGCCCAAGAGCAGAACCTGCGACAATCTATATCGGAGACTACCAGAACCGACAGATAAAGATATACGTGCGAGACGGTAGTAACCCGCCGTTAGTCACCAGCGTCGCTGGAAGGGACTAACCTATGGGGACTAAGAAATTCAAGCCACACGCCACTTTTGATGCCGGATCCGACGCCATCTACGTCTATTTAGTAGATGCGCCGGTCGATCATACTGCATCGCCGGGCGATGTACGCGTCATCGATTATTCAAAGGATGGCCGAATTGTCGGCATAGAGTTCCTAGGGGTAGCCGGTGGCGTAGATCTCTCCGATCTTCCTTCACGGTCAACGATCGAGAAGTTGATTAGCGACCTTGCACGCAACATAGAAATCTTCGCTTAATCGTCTTTTTAAGGCCTCGACATTGACAGCAACGCTTTGCGTTACTATAAAGCCTGGCTAACGGACGCTGGCACACGGCGCAAGTCCAGGATGACGCAAATGCCCTGGCCGGACTGCCTGATATGAACGATTACTATCCGCTCGACGCCTTTCAGTCGCCTCGCTTCGGCCAACCAGCGACTTTCATGCGTCTGCCGCTGGAAAGAGACGCCGGCAAGCTCGACGTCGCGCTTATAGGCGTGCCTTTCGATGGTGGGACTACATATAGGCCAGGCGCGCGCTTTGGGCCGCGCGAGATACGCAACCAGTCAGCCCTGATACGACCCTATAACCCCGTGCTTAAAGTCGACCCGTTCCTTATTCGGAGAATAGCCAACTACGGCGACATCGATATCAACCCACTTTCGCTCGACGACACCTACCGCCGAGTGCAAGAGGCCATCGCAACTGTTGTACGAAACGCTGCCATACCGATATGCGTTGGTGGCGATCAGTCCATATCGCTGCCGGTAATGCGCGCCCTCGCGGCAGAACACGGGCCGCTGGCGCTCGTCCATTTCGATTCGCATTCCGATACGTGGGACGTGTACTGGGGTATGCCTCACAGCCACGGCACGCCTTTCCGCCGCGCCACCGAAGAAGGCTTGCTCGATACGGACAAAGCCCTACAAGTTGGCATCCGCGGTCAGCTTTACAGCGAAGACGATCTCGCTTTCGCGCGGGATCATGGCTTCAGGATCGTCGCGATCGAAGAGATTAAGGCCGGCGGACCGGACCTGCTTCGCCGGGAGATAGACCGTATCAGCGAAAGTCCCGTCTACCTCTCGTTCGACATCGATGTCCTCGATCCTTCCATCGCACCGGGGACCGGTACTCCACAGATCGGCGGGCTGGACAGCTTCGAAGCGCTTCAGCTTTTACGCGTCCTGCGCGGCCTTAATATCGTCGGCTGCGACCTCGTGGAGGTCTCGCCGCCTTACGACAGCGCCAACGTCACGTCACTGGTCGCCGCGAACATACTGCATGAGATCTTATGCGTCCTGCCGGAGGAGAAGAAAGGTAGGGGGTAGGGCATAAGTAGAGCTTGTTATACCTCTTCCTTCTACCATCTTCCTCTTTCCGTCCCCTGTATGGTTAATATCCGTTTAACACACCCTCGCAAATCTGCTATAATTATACTTTATGGTACATTCCAGCCCTGGCGACCCTCATGGTAGGCGTATCGCACGCCGCAAGGCTGCAATGCTGGCTGAGGCGGCACGCGTCGCTCATGCCTTAAGGATTCTTCTGAAGCGAGCAGGTCACGCACCAGACGCTTGCGACGATCTCTTAAAGGCATTGTCCAAGCAAGAATCTGCCGAGTTACAGCGCAGTCATGGACGCATTGAGTCGCGAAAGCGGTTCAAGGCTGGCTTCTCACAACCGCTTCTGCAAAAGTTGTCGCGCAGTCTGCTTTTCATCGATGAAGGCGGGAAGTCTAACCCTGAGCCGCTTCTCTACGGCCCTAGATATTTTTCGGTTGGGGCAGTCGCACTTGGTGAGCGAGACGCTCGAAACTATAAGCACGCCGCGGATGCTCTGAAGATTCAGTTTTGGCACGACAGACATGACATTTCATGAACCTGGCATGAGATTTCACGAAGGGCCTTACTACTTTAGTGGAGACTTGGAACGACAGGCAGAGTTCGATGCAGCTTTAAGGAACCTCATTGAAGAAACGCCCTTCTTGGTTTTCGGCGTTGGTGTCCGGAAGAATGGGTTTGAGAGCGACTTCGTTGGCACTGGCATCGATCCGTATTTGCCAACCGATGCTTACGCTCTCGCCATCACGATGTTAATGGAGCGATACCTAGACTATCTTTCTACGTCGCGAGTCAAGAGGATAGGGCAGATAACTTTTGAAAGTCAGGGCCCTCTAGAGGATGCCACTCACCAACTAGAGTTTGCTCGGCTGTTTCTGGAAGGGTCACAGTGGGTGCCAGACGCCGCCTTCCGAGCTTGGCTGGAAACAGGGTGTCGTTTTACTCCTAAGCAAGGCTCAGACCCAATGGAGTTAGCGGATATTGTCTCGCGTGAGATTTATGAGTGACTGGCAACTGACTGCCTCGGTGCCCCACTTTATTGGGACGTGATCAGCCGCAAGATATATTGTCGTGGTGATGGCCAGATGGGGAAATTCGGACTCAAAGTCTTTCCCGATTCCGACATTCGTGACAGAATCGAGGCTCATAGGGCAAAGTTCTGTGATAATTAAAAGCGCCTCATCTCAGGGAGTTGAGGCGCCGATAGCGGGAATCCGCTATCCACTACGAGTATGTTATACTAGATCATCGTAAAATGCAACATTTGTCACATTCGAAGCATCACATGCCTAACCGCAAGCGAGACCACAAAGACACTAGCATTTCTCTCTATGGCACATCCTTAGAGGATGCTCTAAAGAAGGCGCTAGAGACCCCTATACCAGAGAAGGATCGTCCTTCAGATACCAAGCAAGACGCCCCTCAATCTGCCCCAAAAGAGCGTAAAAGCGGTCGGCGTCGGTTATCTTCCGACGATTAAAGCGATACTCAAACTCGCTTAGATACTGCCCTAGATGGTTCTCGCCTACATGGTGGAACGTCCCGAACAGTCCCCGCTTTAGCGTAGACCAATAGCTTTCGATGTTCTGTGTATGAACATCGCCTCTCACGTATTCAAGCTCGTGCTTGATAACATCGTGCGGGAGATGATGCCTTATCAGACGGTATGAAGGATGGGCGTCCGTAATCAGCCGCGATTCCTTAAGGTCGATGTTCTTAATCAAGATTGGATTGATTTCATCTTTCGTCGCATCCTTAATGTGCATAGTGCGGGCCTTACCCCCGCGCTCTACTATCCCGAATACGATTTGCTTCCCTTCTCGCCAGTCTCGGACTGGTTGAGGCCGCAGGCCCATCTCTTGCTCATCCTTGATCCGTTCGCGGGTAGTAGGACTACCGCGCCGCCTACGTGGGCCGATGTAAGTTTCGTCTGCTTCGATGGTGCCGGACAGGAGCAAAGGATTTTTGTCTTGCATCGCGTAGCGGATGCGGTGACACATAAACCAAGCGCTTTCGTATTTGATGCCAAACTCACGGTGAATCTGATGGGCACTTACACCCTTCTTAGAAGAACACATGCGGTACATGACCATTATCCACGTCCGCAAGGGAATCTTGCTGTCCTCAAAGATAGTGCCCTTAGTGACCGAGAATTGTCTGCGACAAGCTTTGCACTTAAACAAGTGTCGCGGACCGACGAAGCGCCCATCGTTACGCTTGCCCGCCTTAACCTCAATCTTGTAGGCTTCTGCGCCGCCACAATCGGCGAAGACGCAATGCACGCCGTTAGGCCACCTTATACGTTCCAGCATGGCCCTAGCATCGGCCTCGGTTAGAGTGCCATCACTTACGCTGAGGATTTCACTTTTAGACTTGGGTTCGCCGTGCATTGCTCTATCTCCAAACTTGATAAAGCAATCGTAGCAGGTTTATTTGGGTGTGTCAAGCGGATAATTGCCATATAGCATATGCAGTTAAAGGCCCGGCCGCCGAGTGTGCCAGTCGGTCTGCTGTTGGTACGCATGAGCCATCCTCAGGAGAGTCCCTTCCTCGAAAGGCCTGCCGACCAGTTGCAGGCCAATAGGCAGGCCTTTTTCGTCGAAGCCGCACGGGACGGATATCGCGGGATGACCGCTAAGGTTAAACGGCCTGGTGTACCAGTTCAACAATCGCGTTTCCGGCAGCAGGTCGCTCTGCTCGCTAAGCTCGAGAGCCGTGAAAGGCGTAGTCGGCATAGCTAGAAAGTCTACGCTTTCAAACGTCGCAGCCATCTCCTCTATAACGACTGTTCGCACTCTCTGTGCTTGCAGATAGTGGGCGGCAGTATATAGAAGGCCGGTCTCCAAACGCAAGCGCACTCCTGTGGTATAGTCCTCCGTGTTTTCGCGTAATAATGGCAAATGGTAGGCAAGGGCCTCCGTCGCTATGATGGCAGCCAAGGCGGGATAGACATACGACAAGCTCGGCACCTTGACCTCTCGGACCCTTGCTCCGAGTTCGGTTAGCGTTTGCAGCGCTGCGTCGAAAGCTCGAAGCACCGCCGGCTGCGTCGCTTCGTGAAAGTAATGTCTCGGAACGCCAATACGAAGGCCGTCCACTCCCTTCCCTATCCCATCCGTATGGTCGGCGCTCGTATCGGCGAGAACGCCAAGCATGAGCGCCGCGTCGAGTGTTGTCCGCGTCATCGGCCCGCAATGATCGAGGCTCCAGGCTAACGGAATGACGCCCTTTCGGCTTACGAGGTCATAGGTCGGCTTTAATCCAACAATTCCGCAAAGCGCCGCGGGCAGACGGATCGAGGCGGCTGTATCTGTGCCGAGCGCGCCAAGACATTCGCCCGCAGCCACGGCGGCCGCAGAGCCACCGGACGACCCTCCAGGGATGCGCTGAAGGTCCCACGGATTATGAGTTGGGCCGTAGTACGAAGTGGCCGTGGTAACGCCATAGGCGAATTCGTGCATATTAAGCTTGCCGATGATCACGGCCCCTGCTACCCTGAGCCGCCTTACCGCCTCCGCGTCGGTAGATGGCACTCGCTCGGCGAAGACCTTTGACGCCGCGGTTGTTCGGACGCCGGCCATGTCGAAGATGTCCTTTGCACCGATGGGGATGCCATGCAGCGGCCCGCAATATTCGCCCTTCGCTATTGCATATTCCGCTTTTCGAGCGTCTTCCAGTGCGCTATCAGGAAGGACAGTGATAAATGCATTCAGCCGACCCTCCACTTGTTCTACACGTTCCATACAGGCGCGCGTAAGCTCCACCGGGGAAAGGTCGCGTCGCTCGATTAAAACAGCCGCTTCCGCAATAGTTAGATCGTAGAGTTCAGGCATTTTAGCCCTATCGAGAATACTCGGGCTGGTACGTAGGCCTAACGTCTTTGAGATCGACTGACATCATCTCGTCAAGCGCCGGCAGCACCCTGTTGAAGGCAACGGCAACGACTTCTAAATCCTTTTCTGGAATCGACACACCCGCCAGCCGCGCCATAGCGCGCACAAACTCTTTGTTTACCTCAGCTTCACTCATATTCGGTACCGTCCTTGAGGTGTGTTCGGGCTTAGCCTATAATTTTTTCGAAGGCAATGGAACTCAACAGCAACGAGAGAGAAAGCCAATCGGCTTCCAAAAGGCAGAACGGCGTATTCCGTCTTCTGGAGCAAGGCGAGATCACGTCCTTCACGCTGTTGCCGCGCGGCTCAAATTATACCTTCATAACGACCATCGAAGATGGGGCCGGTGCGAGTTGCCGCGCCATTTACAAGCCCGGCGACGGCGAGCGACCGCTCTGGGACTTCCCGCATGGCAGTTTGGGCGCCCGGGAACGCGCTTCTTACCTTTTGGCAGAGTCGCTGGGCTGGCACTTCGTGCCGCCTACTGTCGTTCGTGAGGGGCCACACGGCCCCGGCTCCGTACAGCTCTTCGTGGAACACGACCCACAGCAGCACTATTTTACGCTTAAAGAGCTATACCCCGAAGAATTCCAACGAATGTGCCTTTTCGACTGGCTAGCGAACAACGCCGACCGCAAGGCCGGGCACTGCCTGCTGTCGGTGGACGGCTCGATCTGGGGCATCGACCATGGTCTCACGTTTCATTCGGAGCACAAGTTGCGGACGGTCATCTGGGACTTCGCAGGCGCGCCTCTGCCGGATGTCCTGCTAAGAGACGTAGAGGCGTTGGGCGACAAACTCCAGCGGCTCGAAGGCCCGCTCGCCGAACTCGCAGAGTTGATCGAGCCGGCGGAGTTGTCGGCGCTCAAGAAGCGAAGGGCGGCCATTTTGGAGCGCCGCGAGTTTCTTACCCGTCACGAAGGCGGCGTACCCTGGCCGCTGCTTTAATTAACCGGATATGTAGGAACAGGGCTTAAGCCCTGTCCTGTAGTGGTTCACGAGGATGTTAACACTCCTTGAGCCAAGAAATAAGCGTTCTGGCCTTTGCACTGGGGTCTGTCCACCTAACGCGGTATGGCTTCTGTGATGGTTATAGTAGTTAAGATAGTTCCGTAAGGCCTCCTCTCGCTCCTCCTCATGGCGGAAGAGAGAGTGAGGCCGGTACAACTCCTCCTGAATAGTTCGGTGAAATCGCTCGACCTTCCCGTTGGTCTGGGGCCTTCGGATCCGGGTCAGGCTATGTCGTATGCCCCACTCCTTAAGAGTCCGACTGAAACGGGAGACTCCTCCTGATTGCATCCGCCAGCGAGGTTTTGGCCTCCAGGCGAAGGTGACATCGTTATCAGTGAGCACTCGCTCTTGATAGGAAAGCCGAAAGCGGTCTGGGCCTGCTGAAGGGCCGTTAGTGCCGCATCTGTTGTCCGCTTGGGAGCGATGACTGCATAGGCCATGCGGGTATAGCCGTCGACCACGGTGAACTCGTAGGTAGGCTTTTGGCCCTTAAGAGCGAAAAGGTGCAGCACGTCTAGATGGACCAATTCCCCCCGGTGCTGCCACCTCATACCGGACGACCGCTGGCTGGGGCGGCTTGGGAAGTCGGCCTAGCCCATGGCGACGTAGACAGCGATAAAGGGTATTAGAAGGAGCCCCAAGCAGGGGAGCCAGACGGGCAGGCCCCCACCGACGCAGATGCCGGAGTTGCACTAACTCGTCCTCCTGGTCGGGGCGAAGCCGATAGTGAATGCGGTATGGCCGGGAAGTGCGGTTTTTCAGGCCTTCTTTACCTAAGGCCTGAAAGCGTCTCAGCCAACGGTAGAAGCTAGTACGACTGATGCCATATCGCTCAACCAGAGCCACTATCCGCATGCCTTGCTGATACTCCTGCAACATCCTTTCCCTACTATATGGGGTCAGCCTCGTGTTACGATGCATAGGTAACACTCCTTACCCTACTGATTCCTACTCGTTCAGTATACGGGAGGAGTGTTATTAACCTCATGGCATAGTACACCTTTCGCCTAACTATCATCCGATGGAATTGCTCAGGGGTAGGCTGCACGAAGGCATAATGTCGAGCCGTATGTTGGAAGCTGCTACTGACGGTGCTCCGGTCACAGTCGCAGGGCTTGTCGCCTGCCGTCAGAGACCGGGGACCGCGGCGGGGATTGTCTTCATCACGCTAGAAGATGAATTTGGTCTAATGAATCTCATTGTCTGGCCCGATCTCTCCGAGGCTCAGCGAGGTCAGGTTAAGACGAATCCCTTCCTCGTCGTGAAGGGCCAGCTTCAAAAGCGGGATGGGACTGTAAATGTGGTGGCGCAGCGCATTGACGCTTTGGACGCTAGGGAGTTCTTAGCCCTCAAAGCCCACAATTTCCGCTAGCCGCCTATAGAAATCACTATGGTCTCCGAAGACGTAAGCGAAGAGGCGACCGTTCACATCAGGAGGCTATAGTGCTCAATGATGCCCGATGATCCCGCCTTGAGAGTTCGCCGAGGGTCGTACCAGGTGGTGACGCCTCGGCCTGCTCAGCCGCAACAGATATCTAGTTGAACCCGTCATGGGAATTTCCGTCCTCTGCCGTCCCACAGCGTAGCACGCAGAATGGCCACAAAATGGCCACAGCGAGATTCATATTCTCCCCGGCTGTGGTGCTGCCAAACGGCTGCGGCGAGGTACCAGCGTAGCGCGCCTCGCGGCAGGTGGCAGAAAGGGTGCCACTCGCTGTTTGTTGCCTCAGCATGAAGCCCGCAAGTCGGTGACAGCTTTTTATGGCCAACCGCCAGGAGCGTGAGTCGAGTATGCCCTTGATTATAGGTCACGGTTAAGGCTACGGTGTGCCGTTGGCATCGCTGTGGTCTTCCGGCCCAGCTCCGAAGCCTTCTATTGGCTCCATGAAGCTCGGCATGGATTGATCATCGTGACTACGCCAGCGTGAAAAAGCGGGATTAACTAACCACGCTAGGCTCTCATGCGGCGTCCATGCGAGCATTTCGAGTTCGAGCGCATCGAGATAACCTACCCTACCAGTGCGCATATCTTGGATCAGGAGCCTTGGCCCCAGGCCGCTATCGTCCACCTGCACCTTTACCCAAGCGAACTCGCTGGAGATGTCAAAAGCATTTTTATCTTGCATCGTCTACACTAGAAACCAAAGGCTAGGAACCTCCACATCGTTATTTACGAGCATCACCTTCTTTGAGGCAATTCTCAAGGCCTCGTTCTCCCGGCGCAGCTTGTGGATCGTGCGACCAGACCAGATATTCTGCCAACTTTCGACACTACGACGCCGCACCTCAGTTAGCACGAAGTTGGAGTAAACTGTTATCGTTCCGTTCCCGTCTTCCGTTATCTGCACATTGGAGACCACTCTGCGCAGGCCCGACCGCGGGTCCTGAGCCCAAGCAGCGTCGGTCTTCAGTCTGGCAATGCGGCGGGCGATCTCCTGACGATCGGCGTAAATTATTGATACGTGAGCAGTTGGATCCTCCGCATTGTCTGTAGGCACCCAGTACACGCCGTCGTCCGCCCACAAGGCCTCCCATTCATCGTAACGATGTTCATCCATGAGGTTGGCCTCGTTGTATAAAAAGTTCTCAATCTCGTCGCGACTAAATCCCACTACCTGCTCCTATTCCCATTCTTAGAATCGGACGTCCGAAATTAGCCACCAGCGATCGCGGGAAATATGTATAAGATGTCGCCATCAGCCAAGGTCTGGTTTTCATCGGCCTGCTCAAAATTCAGAATCGTGGCAGCGTACTCCAATTCATGAAGACTGAGGCTCCGAAGAGCTTCACTCACGGTTGCTCCCTCGCAAAGTTCCAGGTCGATGTTTTTGCCACCAAGTGACTCAAGCCATGCCAGGAGAACCACCGTGACCTTCACAGAGTTGTCCTTCCTTATGCTAGTGGGCTTCTTCCTTGTCCTTTAAAGCTCTCAAGACGCGTTCTGGTGTTAGGGCTAGTTTACTCAGCCTTACGCCAATAGCATCATGAATCGCATTTGCTACAACGGCCGGAGGCGGCAAACATGTCACCTCACCGATGCCTTTGGCTCCGTAGGGACCCGTGCCCATATACCCCTCCACAAGAACCGTCTGGATCTCCGGGGAAATATTAGCCGTCGGCATCAAGTAATCAACGAAAGTTGGATTGATAGTCCTGCCGTTTTCATCGAAAATGAACTGCTCACAGAGCGCCTGGCCGAGGCCCTGAACTACGCCGCCCTCGACTTGTCCCTCAACTCCATCTGGGTGAATGGCGAATCCAACGTCGTGAACGGCGACATATTTCAAGACGTCTACGCGACCAGTGTCAACGTCGACCTCCACTAATGCGGCGTGCGTAGCACAACCGGGCGATGTACCTTTCTCCTTCTCCTCGGCAGCGTCAGCTTCGGGATTATAGTAGCCGCGGCCGATTACCTCGCCGAAGATGAAATGGACCATACTGGCCGCGGCTGCGATCGGCAGCATTTTGTCAGGGGATGCCCTTACCCGGATCTGTTTATCCTTTGCCTCCAACTCATCCGCACCAACTCCCAGCCTCCGGGCCACGACCTCGAACAGCTGGTTGCGGGCATCTACGGCCGCTAGTCTCACAGCGTTTCCGCACGCCATCGTCGTGCGGCTACCCACGGTGCCGAAATCCCATGGGCTGTTGTCTGTGTCCACGCCTAGAACGCTGACATCATCCAGCATAATGCCAAGCTCCTCGGCCACTATCATGGGCAGGGCAGACTTTATAGCAGTGCCATAATCTACCTTGCCGATCATGACAGTCGTGCTACCATCCTCATTGACCTTGACCAGAGCGCTTCCTCCCGGTCCGGCACCCTCGCCCCACATGGTGCAAGCGAACCCGATACCTTGGTTTGCTTTCAATGGTCGCTTTCGCCAACCAATTTCTTCCGCGGCTCGTACGAGCGTCTCTTCTAGCGGCACATCCCGCAGGAGATGGCCAGTGGGTGTTCTGTCTCCAGGTTTCAGCATGTTTTTGAGCCGGAATTCCACGGGATCCATGCCCAACCGAGACGCGATGGTATCCGTATGGGACTCAACCGAGAACGTCGCCTGAAGCCCACCGGGGCCCCGCACGGAGCCACAGGTTTGCTTGTTCGTATAGACCATATAACCGTCGATGTGAACGTTTGGTAATCGATACCAACCAGCGAGCATGTTCGTCGCCATCATACCGGCAAGGGAGCTCATCCCTGCGTAGCCTCCGGCGTCAAAAATGAGCCTTGCCTTGCGTGCCAAAATCCGCCCGTCTCGCGTGACTCCGGTCTGAATCCAGGTCTTTGTGGCTGCCCGAACAGTTGTCGCGATGGATTCCTCTGCTTTATCTAAAACGATGGTGACAGGCCTCCTGGCTTTTATCGCCAGCAACCCGACGATGGGCTCAAGGCTCCCCCCTGAAACTATGCCGCCAGACTTACCACCAAATCCGCCCCCCATATTAGGAACGATAATCCTCACCTTGCTGACAGCGATTTGAAGCAGCCGAGCGACTTCCGTTCGCACGGGAAATGGGCTCTGAGCACTTGTCCAAATTGTCAATTTACCTTGTGCCTCGTCATATTCAGCACTCGCGACTTTCGGCTCAAGGTATTGGGCGTGAACCATCTGCGTTTCGTAGGTCTCTTCGATGACTACGGCTGCTTCAGCCATAGCCGAGTCGGCATCCCCAGTATGAACGGCTGCATAATGACAAACGTTTTTGAAGTTCGCATCTTCCGGCAGGTTCGCCGGTATTGGGACCTCCTCATGTATTATCGGTGCGTCGGGCAACATGGCTTCCTCAGGATCCAGAAGAGGAGCCAGAGGCTCGTATTCCACTTTGATCTTGCTTAGCGCCAATCTGACAGTTTCTTGAGAGTCCGCGGCTACCGCCGCTACCGGGTCACCAAGGAAATACACCTTATCCCGAGCTAATATGTACTTATCATTCACCTGCCGCCCATAGCGGATATCCGGGGCATCGCGCGCAGTTATTACGGCATACACGCCGGGCACGGTTTCGGCCTCAGCAGTGTCAATCCCGAGTATGCGGGCATGCGCATGCCGGCTTCGCAAGATACCGCCCTTTAGGGCATTTGGGATAATCAAGTCTATTGCATAGATACCCTGTCCTGTTACCCGCTCGACACCGCCCTGACGAGTCACGTTCTTACCGAGGTGAATATACTCTTTAGTCGCCATAAACCTGCTCCGCCAGTTGGATTGAGGCTGCAAGCTGAATCGCTTCAATTATTTTTGTGTAACCCGTGCAGCGGCAGATGTTCCCAGATATTACATCTTTTATGTCATCGACCGTAGGATTCGGATGCTCATCAAGCAGAACCTTAGCGGACATAATAAAGCCCGGCGTGCAATAACCACATTGCGAGGCGCCCGTCTCTATGAAGGCGATCTGCACGGGATGAAGCTTGCCGTTCGAGGCCAGCCCTTCCACGGTGGTTATTTCACCGCTGTCAGCAGCGGCAGCGAGCGTGACACAGGAATTGACCAATTTACCGTTCATGTACACCGTGCAGGCTCCGCATTCGCCAGTGCTGCAACAGACCTTCACTCCCTTGTAACCTAGCATGTCCCTTAAGAAATCCATCAGGGAAAGGTAAGGCTGAAGGCTTGCGTGATGTTCTTTACCGTTGACATTAAGGGCGATCTCTATCATCGGATGTTCATCCTTAGACATTTTGCCACGCTTGCGTAAGAGCGCGCCTGGTGAGCGACTCAACTATCCAGCGGCGGTACTCTGCGCTAGCCCGGTGATCTGAGATGGGTTTCGCTTCTTCCGCCGCTCCACGAGCCGCCTCCTCGATTAACGGCAAATCAAGGTGCTTGCCCTGTAACAGCTGTTCCGAGCCACGAGCGCGCATAGGCGTTGGCCCCACTGCGGCAAGCCCAATGCGCGCCTCGTTCACCGCGGACCTACCATCGAATGTTATCGTCGTTGCCACACCAACCACGACGATGTCCATTGGTCCGCGCACCGCGTGCTTTAGATAGACGCCACGCGCCCCGTCATCCGGGTACGGCACCTCGATCCCGGTGAGTAACCCTCCCGCCCCTAGAGCTGTGCGACCTGGGCCCAAGAAGAAACGCTCCAACGGTAAGAGTTGCTCTCCATCGGCTGTCACGAATCGCGCCTTTGCTTCCAAGGTCAGCAACGGCGCCAGCGTCTCGCCAGCGGGCGACGCCCTAGCGATGTTACCCCCAATTGTCGCGGCGTTACGAATTTGCAATGAGGCGAACTGGTGTGCCGCGTTCCACAAAACGCGAAACCTTGTCTTGATAAGATGATTAGCCTCCAGCTCTCGTATCGTGGTCAAGGCGCCGATGCGAAGGCAGTCCTCATCAGGTTTGATAAAGCTCAGGTTCGAAAGCCTATTAATGTTCACCAGGCAGTCCGGCTGGTCCTTAAACCTCATGTCTACCATAAGGTCAGTCCCACCCGCGATGAGCCTAGATCGCTCACCATATTTGTGGAGGATGGAGACTGCATCTTCAACTGATGTAGGACTAAAGTATTCCATTTCGCGTTACTATTTGGATCCAGGCGTAAGCTTAGGGCATTGATTTGATGCCCGTCCAAGTTGGGGTCGTCATCATGTTACGCCACATGTTATAAAACGCTCGCTGGTTTACTTCTCCCACTCTGGGACCTAACTGACCCGGGAACTCCTCGCTCCGACGTTCTTGCCCTAAACCCATCTGGTAATTAAATGGGTACCGCTTAGCGACCGTACCGCTGCTGGCACTTGTGCACTGATTCCAATTCTCCCCATCGTCTTGCTCCAGCATCCCAGCCGGGCTGAAGGACTGCAGGTAAGTGGTACGTAGATCGTCTTTAACATCGGGCGGAGCCATTTTATCGACGAGGCACCAAGCCCACACCTCTGTTTTCTGTGGACCGCGAGGTTGCCAAACTCGGATCGTCATAGTCCCGTTTAGAATAGAAAAGTTCGGGAAGATTGTACCCGCCGACGATGTGAGATGGGCACGCGTCGCACCAAGGTGCTGCTCCATACTCGTGAGGGTTTCCTGTTTGTAACGTTGTATGAAATCAGCATCAACCGTTACTTGGGATATTGAGCGCGCGAGCGGATCCGTGTACACGATTGTGCCATGCCCGTATCTGGAAGACGTTGTAAATCCTTCCCGGTTAAGCGAAACCGGGCCCCTAACTTTTTGGGCGGAGATGTGACTAACAGGAATGTGGTACGAATCGCCGATGAAGTTGTCCGCGGCAAGCTTCCAATTGCAGGGCATGATCCACCGGTGGACACCGCCTACAGTTTCCATTCCACCGGGAAGCGGATCCACTACCCTATCAAGATACCAGGCGAAATCGCCTAGGTATTCGGTCAACGGAGGAGCCGTAAGGTCAAACGTTCCAAAGATCAGCCCCTTGTACGATTCCACCTGGGCCACAGGCACCAAGCCCCACTGCTCCACATCCAGCTCTTCGTAGTAGTACTCTTTGTACCCGGGGACGCCGACCAGTTTGCCGTCGTTGCCGTACGTCCAGCCGTGGTACGTACATGTAAAGGCAGCCGCGTTCCCTTCGTCCGCCCTGCACACACGCATACCACGATGGCGGCAGGTATTGAGGAAAGCGCCGATGTTCCCCCGCGAATCGCGCACAACCAGGATGGGGTCCTCACCCATATACGCGGAGACGAAGTCCCCTGGGTTCGGTATCTGCGATTCATGAGCTAGGTACAGCCAGCAGCGGGCAAAAATCTGCTCTAGCTCTTGTTCATACACTCCCTGGTCCACGATTAGCTTTCGACTTATGAGACCGCGTTTCATATCCACTAGGCCTTCGATATTCTCGACATCTAGCACGATCGTACCTCCTACCGCTTAAAGTATTCCTTATCATCTACTTCATAGCAAATCCGAACACCAAAACCGGATTTAATGGAAAACTCTGCCGCCATCCACTACCAACATCTGGCCGGTAATAAAGGCGCTGTCATCCGACGCCAGGAAGAGAACGGTGCCGACTAGGTCTTCTGGCGTCTCGACTCGCTTGATGGAGCCCATGACCGAACGGCTCTCAATCTGGGCTGGATCGGTCTTCTTCACTATCTCCTCACTCGCTGTCAACCCGGGGCCGATCGAGTTGACCCTAATGCCGAACTCGCCCAGCTCGCGACACAAGGCGCGCGTAAGGCCCATGACGGCAGCTTTAGAGGCGATGTAGTGGATAAGGCCGCCGCCACCAGGGCTCAGGAAGATGGCAGAAGCGATATTAATAATGCTACCGCCTCCCTGCGAACACATGTGGGGCACGACGGCTTTCGAACATAGGTACACGCCTCGCACGTTCACCGACATCACTTTGTCCCATTCCTCGAGCGGTATCTCATCCCATTTATGGCGAGGCAGGGCTGCAAAGAGAGCAGCGTTGTTTACCAAGACGTCGACGCGTCCGAAGCGATCAATGGTTTGCTGCACCATGCGGTTAATGCTTGCGTCATCCGATACATCTACGGTGACAGCCAACGCCTCTCCGCCTTTGTCTTCGATCTCCCGCTGAGCGTTAACCGTGGCAGTCTCGTCGATATCCGCCGCCACGACCTTCGCCCCCTCCGCTGCCAGGCCGCGGACATACGCCCGGCCGATACCTTTCCCGCCGCCTGTGACGATAGCTACTTTTCCCGCGAGTCGCATAGCCTGTCCTCCTTAAGACCTTAGGTACATAATCCTATGCTACTGTCCCCTCTGGCAGTGGAGCTTAATAGAGACGGTAGAAATGGTTTAGCGAGGCTCTGCCTAGCCGGTAAGATACCAGCTTAAGCCTCTGCCATCACATGTTTGTAATGCCGCCAGACGCCGCGCTGGCCGACCTCGGCTGTATACTGTGTGGTGAGGGCGGGTCTTCCGAAGTCGTCTAGCTCCATCGCCTCGCTGTGACGCCCGCGGTTTAGGACAGACCAGTCGTATACCTTGGCGCGCGTGCCCAGTTGGATGCGGGTGAACATGTCCATGTCGTCCGGCGAGATGAACCCCGCCGGCCCAAAGCCGCTCTGGAGCGACCTGAGGCGCGCGAAATTGACATCGTCAGGAGCCCCCTTCAAGGCCGTTGGATAGTAGTAGAGATGCGTTCTGTTTACGGACACCGGCTGAATCATGCGGTAGGCGTCGTGCAGAATCATTAGGTTCGGAAAGACCATGATATGGGGAGGTCCACCCTTCGCTAGCCACTCGGCCTTCTCACGCCCCAGCCTCTTGGCTACCCCCTCTATCACTCTGGGATCAAGCGTGCCGGTGGCGCTAGTGGCCCGTACGCTATCGTCCATACCTCGATAAGCCCGGAAGTTGTCCAGTATCGTATGACCTCCGCCCAGGTCTCGCTGCACCTTGTTGTCATCCTCCTGCTGCATGGGAGCTACTTGGCGGAAAGGCCTAGCAGCGCCGAGAGCGGTCTGATGGGTGAAAGGGGCGTGGTAGCCATCCGTAAGGTTCTCCAATTGGAGCTTCCAATTGGCGTGCACCAGTACCCTTTGCCGACCTGCCCTGGCGATGATCTCTCCTTCCGGCGCCATATCGCAGAAGCGATCGATGTAGTCCTTCGCCCCTCCGATGTACTCATCAAAGCTCTGGTCTGTCGGGCTGAGGCTGGCGAAGATGAAACCGCGGTGGACGACGACTCTGGGCACTTTCATGAGGCTCCAGTCCTCCTCACGGAAGTTCGTGGGATCGTAGCCTCCGCGGCCGCCCTGGAAAGTCGCCCCTACGTTGCGCCCGGTATTGGCGTAGCTCCAGCCGTGATAGGCGCAGCGGAAATAGAAGGAATTGCCACTCTCCTCCTGACAAACTGTTGCCGAGCGGTGGCGACAGCGGTTCATGAGGACGTGAATCTGGAGGTTCTCATCCCGGCTGATGATGATGGGCTGTAGGCCGATGAGCCGGGTGATATAATCCCCCGGTTCGCCCACCTCGCTTTCGTGCGCTATGAAGACCCAGCCGCGATGGAAAATCTTGTCCATCTCGTCCTGAAAGATGGCAAGGTCTTGGTAAAGTCGGCCGTTTATCCTAAAGCCGTCGTCATCCTCAGCGACAAGTTCCTCATAATTGATGGCAGGTGGTGAGACGATGCTCATATTAAATCCCTCCTATAATTTGTGCTTCAATTGTAAGCAGCCTCGCGGAACTTAACAATGACTCTGCAATCTTTCAGCGAGGCCATCAACTCCCGCCCCAGTTTCCTCCCCCATTAGCTGGGCCCAGCGTCCGTAGAATCCACGCTGATTGTGCTCGTTTACATTAGGCGCGAGCGACCCTGGGTACTCCTCATCATGCCGCTCGCGCCCTCGGCCCATCTGATAGTTGAATGGATAGCGCCGGGCTAGCAATCCTTGACTGGTCTTGGTGCATTCGTTCCAATTCTCGCCATCGTCCTGCTCGAACATGCCGGCCATGCTGAAGGACCGCAGATAGTTCACGCGCATGGCTTCCTTTACCTCTGCTGGGGCTGCCTTATCAACGATGCACCATGCCCACACCTCTGCTCGATCAGGCCCGCGGGGGTGCCACACACGGATTGTATTCAGCGGCGCCAGGAGCGAGAAATTAGGGAAGACAGTGTTTGCGCTCGTCGCAAGACGCGACCGCTGCGGCCCAAGCCGGCCTTGTGCCTCCGTGGCTATAGATGTCATGTAGTTACCGAGCAATCCGCCACCGGCTAAGCTCAAACCTTCTCCTCGGTTCAAAATCAAGAGGATCCCATGCCCGTTGCCGCCGTTCGCGGACAGCCGCTCGAAGCGTAACGGGTCTGGCCTAGGCTCACCTTCTCCAGCCAAAGAACCCACCTTGTGGGCCGAGATGTGGCTCACTGGCACGTGGTAGGCATCGCCGGCGAAGTTGTCCGCAGCGAACTTCCAATTGCACTTCATCGTCCATTTTTGGACGCCGCCGATGACTTCTGTGCCGCCCTCGCGTCGATCCAAGAGAATATCCAAGTAATAGGCCATGTCGCCCAGATACTCCGTTAGCGACGGCGCCTGCGGGTCGAAGGTGCCGAATATCAGCCCCTTGTACGATTCCACCTGGGCCACAGGCACCAGCCCCCACCGCTCCATATCGAGCTCTTCGTAGTAGTACTCCTTGTACCCCGGTACCCCTACCAGCTTGCCATCATTCCCATACGTCCAGCCGTGGTATGTACATGTAAAGGCAGCAGCGTTGCCTTCGTCCGCCCGGCAGACGCGCATACCACGGTGACGGCAGGTGTTGAGAAAGGCGCCTATCTGGCCGCGGGAATCCCGGACTACCAGTATCGGGTCTTCGCCCATATAGGCGGAGACGAAGTCTCCTGGATTGGGGATCTGCGACTCATGGGCCAGGTATAGCCAGCAGCGAGCGAATATGCGCTCCAACTCTTGCTCATAAACTTCGCCGTCAACGAAGAGGCGCCTGTCGACCAGACCGCTTTCGGTATCCACAAGACTCTGGGTAGATATAGCCATAACCGAGGTTCTCCTTTCCCGTTTTGGCTTCTCGAATCCTAGGGCTTCGGCGCCGGCGCCTTTATGTATTTCTTCCGCAGCTCAGCCCAAGCCTTGCCGTGGGCCTCTGCCATCCTCTGCCAGTGCTCGGGCAGATCGAAATACGGCGATCGAGAGGGCCCAGCCTTGACATAACCAGCGGCGTTCATTCGCCACTTCTCAGACTGAATATTGTAATTATCGAAGCCAGCCCGCTCGTCTGGAGGGTACATAGGCGGTATTGAATGGATATCCGCCTCTATCTCCTGCATCTTCTTTTCGTCGCCCCGCAAAATGGCGTCCGCCAAGGCTACTAACGGCTCAGGACCTAGCGCGGCAGTAGTGGCCCAGGTCGCTATCATCTTCAGGCCGGCCTCTTTGTAGGTACTGTACACGCTGTGCGTGAAAGCGTAAGGCGCCAGGAAGTTAATTTGGTGGCCTGCCACTCGAAGGTCGTCCGCCAAATGATCGATACCGTAGGAGATCTTCGTGGCGATTACGGTCGGAGCCTCCCTGGCCAAGCCCTCCCAAAACTCAGCAGGGAAGGAAAACTTGAAGAAGCGGGCATTCGCATAGATAGTGATGGGCATGTCCGGAACGACTTCACTCAGCTCAGCGTAGAAGCCGATGGCATTCTTCATAGTGGGTGTCTGCCACATAGGAAGGCCCACGAAGGCGCCATCAGCGCCCAACTCTTTGAGGCCGCGCATCTGGCGGACCACTTCCTTGCTGCCCAGGGCAGTGGCGCCGGCGAAGATGGGCACACGTTGGCGGGCTACTTGCACAACTGTGTCGACAAAGTCTTTCTTCTCCTCCCATAAGAGGGTGGCGCACTCGCCGGTGGTGCCGCAGAGGCCTATGGCGCCAATGCCAGCCTGGATCAGGTTTTCGGTCATGCGTGCCGACTCTTCTAGGTCTACCGAATCAGTGGCGCCTGCGCCCCCCGCTCCGTCTTTACAAGGTGTGGGCGGGAGGGCAACAAGCCCTCTAATGTCGCTTGCTGTAAGCATTCGCATCCTCCTTCATCGTTTCTGATGTGGCAAGTACGGCTATTTTAGCTCTTCAGCCACATCTCGTCATATCGATGGGGCTCTTCCGAAAGGGTCTTGAAACCTTGAAGGCGCGGATTGATCGCGACCTCGCCATTTGAAGAGTACATAGGGAGCATGACCGCTTGGTCGATCAGACGCTTTTGGAGCTCCAGCAGGATCGACTTCCGCCGCTCGGGGTTGTCCAAGATGACAGCCTGTTGCTCCACAAGTTCGTCGAAGCGCTTGTCCCCTAGCAACCTGTATACACCGGCCTCGGCCCCCCTCGTATGAACCCAGGTATATAGGTAAGAGTTGATACTCGGGCTGGTCCCCTTCTGAGAACCGTAGTAGAACTCCATGTCGCCCCGCCCCCATATCCTTTCGGTGATCTCCGTCTTATCAGTGGCCTTCAACGATGCCGTGACGCCCAATTCTTTGAAGCAGCTGACTACTAACTCGGCTCCTGCCTGACTTTCGGGTATAGTGAAATAGTCTGCGGTAGGCTTCCAAGCCGACAGGTCTACCCCCGCTGCGGAGAGCAACTGCTTAGCCATCTGCACGTCGCGGCTGAGCGTGCTCTTAATATCCCCTTCCGGTAGGACCCAGTCGATGGCGGGCACGAAGATACCTCCATTGATCCAGCCGCTGCCGAACACTACGTCGCGGACCAGGGCTTCACGGTCGACGAGCCTGCTAATTGCCTGTCGTACCCTTTGATCCTTGTAAATAGGCGTAGCGGTGGATATCCAGAGCTTCTGGCCTCCGCTTGAGCCAACAAGCTTGGCATCGTCCACCCGCAGATCGGGAACGCTCTGGCGAAGAAGCCTCGTAACCTGACCATTGGTACCGATATCAAGTATCTGGCTTGTCCTGAAAGCGGCCTGGGCGGTCTGAGGATCGAGAATGGCATTGAGCTCGTAGGAGTCAGCGTAGGGCGCGGGCCCGGCGAAGTAGCCAGGATTACGCTTCATCTTCGCCCGCTGGTCCGGCACCCATTCCTCAAGGATCCAGGCGCTCGTGCCTATGGTAGGACCGTTCTTGAGATCGCCATTGACGGACACAGCCTCCAACGCGACGATCTTAGATCGTGAGTCCCCAACCGCGTTCAAGAAGTCTGCATCCGGGGTCTTTAGGGTAATGCGCACTGTGCTATCGTCCACAGCCTCCACTTTGTCCATGGAAGCCAAAATCCCGGCGTTAGCCCTCTCCGCGATTTGGCGCTGGTAGCTTAAGATAACGTCTTGAGCCGTGAACTGGCGGCCGTTAACGGGCGAAAGGTTCTGGAACTTGACGCCCTGGCGCAGCTTAAATATGTAGACTGTTGGCTCAGGGGTTTGCCAGCTCTCAGCGAGATCGCCAGTCTGCGTCAGTTGTTGTGGGTACTTAGTGAGGTCCCATTTCATGAGGCGGCTATAGGCCATTGCCGGCCCTTGATTGTGGAGGCCAGCGAAGGAGTTTTGGTGCGGATCCATATGTGGCGCGATGCTTGCCTGGGAGACAAAACTCAGATTACCGCCGGCTTTAGGTTGCTCGGCCGTGACCCCCGGGGAAGCCGTGGCGCTTGGCGTAGCCGCCTCTTCATCCTCGCTACAACCGATAACCGCGGCGACGGCAAGGCCTGCGCTGCCAAGCACCGTGCCTTGCAGCACGCGCCGGCGGCTTAGGCGCCTCTGCCAGAAGTGATCCCAGTAGCTATTCTCTTGTGTCATGTTGACCTACCTCCATGCTGCTGTGAATTTGAGGTTCGGCGACAAGGCTGCGTCCGCCAACCTTTAAGGAACGCTATTGCCCTTAGGCCTTCAGCCATCTTGTAGGTTTTCACCCAGGCTGGCCGGGCAACATCCCTGACCAGCTCTTGCCGCTCATTACCTCCGCCCAACGGCGATAGAAGCCTCTTTGGTTGTGCTCGCTCACCCTCGGCCCGAGCCATCCTGGAAACTCTTCACTCACTCGCTCATGGCCCAGCCCCATCTCATAATTGAAGGTGTAGCTACGGGCGACGTGGCCGCGGGTGGAAGCCGTCACCTGGCTCCAGTTCTCGCCGTCCGCCTCCTCGGTTATCCCGCCCGGGCTGAACGTCTGGAGGCACTGGACTCGCGTATCGTTTTTAATCTCCGCGGGCGCAGCCTTGTCGACAATGCACCACGACCAGACCTCCATCTTGTCCGGTCCACGCGGGTGCCAGACACGGATGGTGCTGGTGCCCCAAAGGGTAGAGAAGTTCGGAAAAACTGTCCCTGCCGATGCGGATAAGCGGGCTCGTGCCGGCCCCAGATGTCTTTCCATCTCTGGAAGAATCTCCGAAAGATAGCTGCCCGGAGGGTCTTCGCGGTCCGGATTCATCATCATTCCGTGTCCGTTGCCGGGGCTGGCAGAGAAATCCTTGGGGTCATTTCGACCTATCCTCGTTTGGCCCGTCGCGCTGCCAGTAAAGGGCCTCACTTTAGTCGATGAAGCATGGGTAATGGGGAAGTGGTAAGAATCACCGATGAAATTCTCCGAAGCGAGCTTCCAGTTGCCTGGGATAATCCACTTGTGCACCCCGCCTATTATCTCAGAGCCACCATCCCGCCGGTCCACAAAAATATCGAGGTAGTAGGCCATGTCGCCCAAATATTCCAGCAGCGATGGCGCAGTAGGGTCGAACGTGCCGAAGATCAGGCCTTTGTAGGAATCGACCTGGGCCACTGGGACAAGCCCCCATTGCTCCATGTCTAACTCTTCGTAGTAGTACTCCTTGTAGCCCGGCACCCCCACCAGCTTGCCATCGTTGCCGTAAGTCCAGCCGTGATAGGTGCAGGTGAAAGCCGCGGCGTTGCCTTGGTCGGCGCGGCAGACGCGCATGCCACGGTGGCGGCAGGTGTTAAGGAAAGCGCCTATCTTGCCGCGGGAGTCGCGGACCACCAGTATCGGGTCTTCGCCGATGTAGGCCGAGACGAAGTCGCCCGGGTTCGGTATTTGCGACTCGTGGGCCAGGTAGAGCCAGCAGCGGGCGAAAATGCGCTCTAGCTCTAACTCGTATAGGCCCTTGTCTATGAAGACCGCCCGATCAATTGAACCGCGTTCCGCGTTCACCAGATTACCGACATCTACAGACAATGACATGCCTTCCTTCCGCCATCTGCGTTCCGCCCCTATCGATGGCCGCCACGCAGACCGCTCATGTTTTTCCCATTTCGCACAGCAGACTTGCACACTTCACTAGTGTGCGGATGAACCACACAGCCGAATGGCAATACCAATCGAGTTATAACCTTCCATGCTTAATATGGCGGGGATTTCCTCTCAAATCAACCGACAAATGTAGTCGATTGTTGCTTTTAGCAACTCACGGCGACGACTGTCGGCCTGTACAGAAGAGTGCCGTCGTCAGGAGCGGCGAGATAACAGCAAATTGAGCATATACCGGACCACGCTAGGCACCGATGCTAAAGCTGCGAACTCTCGGAGCGTCTGCCAGCCTACGCGTCTAATCGATGGTGGACGAACTTGAGATCATCCTAACTCGGCCTCGGCGAAGGCAGTACGAACAGGGTTCAAAAAACCGGATCTCATCCGGGAAACCCATGGAGCGTACATCCTGCTAATAGATGTTGTGACCGGAGCGTAGAACTCTGTCCTAATTGAAGCGAGCAGGTCGGCGACTTCGGGGGTAGGTCACTGCCACCGGAATCTTGTCCCTCTTTCATTTTGGATGCGTCAAGTCCCCATAGCCGTCTGCAATGAGAGAGAGTAGACTCGCTGCGACCTCGTCAGCACTAAGTACCTGATCCGACTCGCTCCACTCCCGTGCAACTCCATAGATCGCCCAGCTATAGAAAACAGCCGCCATCTCTCTGGTGATCCCATGGGCGGTTTGCACTGGAGCGAGCCAATCAAACATAATCGCATTAAGTTCTTCTCTTGCGAGAATATAATAGGCTGACTTTGCTGTCTTTTTGCCGCCCGGCTTGGCCTGTATCATGCTAAATGCCTTTAGCGTGCCAACAAGAAGTAAACCAAGGCTATGCAAATCTAATGGCGTTGGCTCCACAATCTCTCCCAACACCACCGTTCGGAACTTGTCCCTTGCCACGGTGTCAATTAAGGCGAACTTATCTTCAAAGTGTGCGTAAAAAGTCGACCTATTAACCCCGGCCCGCTCGCTAATATCCTGAACGCTTATGTCGCCGAAGCTCTTCTCCGCCATTAATTCAGTGAAGGCTTGCACCAATAGCCGGCGTGTCCTTTTACGGCGAGCGCTAAGTTCTCCAGTGAGCCTCAACATATTCCATGCCTCTTATGATTATTAACGAGTTCTTCGCCTAAAGAGAACCCGTCTAGCCATGGTTATTTAGCGATTAACACGCATTCGCATAGCTAGAAAGCAGATTATTATTAATATAATACGCGCATCCAATCTCCAGCCCTTTACTGTAGGGGCGACGCATGCGTCGCCCCTACTTAACTTCATCACTGGGCGTAAGCCCGTAAGAGTCTATGCCGCCCGACAAGTACATCGGGGATCGCCAAAGGGCTCCTCAGAATGACCGCGTAGATTAAACCCTTGCCGGCGCCTTGAGGAAATTCAGGACGGCTGCGTTGTGCTGATCGGGAACTTCCCACTCCGGCCAGTGCCCGGCATCCTTAACGCAGTGATATTCCGACCCATTGATCAGGCTTGCGAGCCGCAGGCCGGCGTCTTCTTTCTCGCGCGGGTTCTTATCGCTCCACAGGACGAGTGTCGGCACGTTTATCTGCGACACCTGATCCTCGCTAAGGCGGTACGAGGCTGCGCCTCCGCCGTCGAGGGTCATTCGCACGTACTTAAGCGATTCGTTGATCTCAGGGTTTTTGAAGATCTTGTAACGAATCTCAGACAGCTCATCCGTTATGCATTCGGGATGAGCGACGAGGCTTTCCATATAGGCCCGCGCCGTTTCGGGCGTCGGGTTATCGACGGCCGCCCGACCGGCAGCGACGATCTTCGCGTTCTCGTCCAGCGGGTCGTGCTGTACCGCCTGCAGGTCGAAATCCACGCCGGCCGCTGTATCGAGGATGATCTTGTTGAGGCGTTCCGGCTGCTTGAGCGCGAGCAGCATCGCTGTCCAGCCACCCATCGACTCGCCCTCGACGTGCGCTTTCGACACGCCGATGACGTCCATGACGTCGATAACCTGCGCGACGTAGTGGTCGAACAGCTTGCCATCGCGTGGCTCCTTCTGCGAGAAACCGTGGTACACGAGATCAATGGCGATACAGCGAAAGTGCTCGGCGAGGCCTGGCATCACCCGGCTCCAGGTCTCGGCGTGGCCGGTGAGACCGTGGATCAGGATGAACGGCTCACCCTTGCCCATCTCGATGACGCGTGTGCGGTATTTGCCTTCGTAGAACTTAACCTCTGCTCCAACCAGATCCGACCAGACTGTGCTCATCCCTTCCCCCTTCTTTAGACAATTCGCGATGGTTGAAAACTACTACTGAGGAACGAAGGTGTCAATGGATTCTGTCAACGGATATATAACGGATTAGCGGATGAATACATCCAATAACTAGTAAGCATAGCAGTGACGATAGCTTCATCACTGTGCCACCTCCAAAAAGAACCAGAGGGAGACCAGGCCAGGCTCTACCCTCAGTCCTCCGTCGCCATTTGATCCTATGACGATCTTTTCCATCGGCCAGCCGTCGGCCGCCAATTCAAGAACATAAAGCCCAGGCTGAAGATTCATAGGTAAGGAAAAACGATCTGTAGATCCTAAATCCGCTTCCATAGCTGAACCACCGGGCGGGAAATTTCTATCGTTTGGTCGCCAGATAAGGAATACTGGGAAGCTTGATAAAAGTGCGGGATTCCTCTCGTCAAAAAGTTCTTGTGAAGATACCGGCCAAGCTGTCAGATTTAACTCTGTGGGCGTAAAACCTATCTCGAAGTTGACCGACTCACCGGTATTGACTTTAATCGGCTCTTTCGGTACTAGGAAACCAGGCTCTGCATCTACAGGCGGAAGTATGGTAGATGGCCGGCTTAGCATGCCCATCTGCTCCTCACCATTGATTATAAGTTGAGCATTGGCTAGCCCTTGTGGCGGCGGAGTCGGTCGTTCTGCTGGTCGTTGTTCATCCGCTACTTGATTGGCATACCCGATGGCGGCAGCCGCAATACCAGCAGCAAGCATTATCCCCACTGCTGGCAACAAGATTTAGATCTTATCACATCCACCTCCTCGCACCCATTTTACCCCCTTACCCCAAAAGGGGCTGTCAAGGGGATGCCGAAAGAGATTATTGATTTATTTTGTATGAACTTAAGCCGTTAAGGCAGAAATGGCGAAGCGATGATCGCTCCACCATTTCGTGACCGGCACTGATTACTGCTATTTAAGGCCGAGGGCGCTGAGTGTACTGCGGCCTTCGGAAGATAGCTGGATGCCCTGCGCAGTATCGTACATGCGTTGGAGGGCACGAAGTACATATTCCGCCGGGCGCATACCTTCGCTAGTGCTGTGGGCAGCCAGCTCGACCAGCGTGCTGTAGGCGGAATCGACATGCCAGAAGTAGGAGAGCAGCCAGGCCAGTTCGCGCTCATCGCTCGGCACAGGTATGTCCGCGATGTCGATTATCGAATCGGTCACTTTAGTGTAGCGCAGGATGCCCGCCTTGTCGCTCGCATCCTTGCCGTAGTACCGCCTTCGCAGCAGCTCGTCGACCCGCTGCTCGTACTCGGCGGCGCCATAAATATTCTGCGGCAGCCACTCCCGTAGGTCGCGGACTTCTTTGCCGTCCTTATCGATAATCGCCACGGCCACGTCCGAGCCGAGGATAGAGTCGTGCTCGAACTTGACGGCTTTGCGCATAAGCGCTTCTTGCAGCATCAGCGTCACTTCGCGAGCGATCTTCTTGTAGCGTGGGCCGCTAGCTTCGTCGTTGGTCTCTGCGCCCAGGCCACCCGTGTTGAAGGTGTAAAACTCCTGCTCCAGGCCATCCCGTTCGAGTTGTTGGAGGATGTAGTACATCAGATTAGCGTTCTCGTCCTCCAGCCCCATGATGAACGGGTCGGAGAAGTACTCCACGTACGGCCGCCCGATGGCCCCAGTCGCCGCGCCCATCTGCACTGCCTCGCCGTACATCAACACACGCACGTACTGCTTCATCGTCAGGCGACGCAGCGGCGGCACAACGGTGTTTTGGCGCATTACGGCCTGCCAGAGCACCCGGTCCATGTCCTCCATCGGCACGTGGACAGATTCCTTAAGCCGGCCGCCCGAAAGGGAAGAGAGCAAGGGCTGGGCGCCCTTCCGTTCCAGCAGGCGGGTACGGGATAAGATCATACGCATATTCCGCGTAGGGTTCTGCATGAAGTCCGGCCTGCCGCTTCGGGGGTCGACCGGCACGTTCTCCAATGTCTCTTGAGGATTCGGCGAATCCGGCGTGCCTCGCAGCGCATCGTACTGGATCGCGTCATCTTCGCGCGTTAAGCCAGTCGGCACGGCGTAGAAGTTGTTTTCCGTGCCATCGATGCTATAAGCGATGCGCAGGCTCGGGTCGCGGTTGCTTCGCACAGGTTTCGCTAGCGGCTGAATGAGAATGATATCGTCGTTCATCGGGTAAATGCCCTCTTGCGGGTCGTCCTGTAATCCGAGCGCCTTAGCCAGATCACTATCGGTCAGTTCGATCATGATCGTGATCGTACTCTTGCCGTGCAGCGAAGGGCCCGCGGTCACAGTAGCCACATGGTTCATCTTCCCATCGAGCGTTTTGACGCGAGCCACGCTCAGTGCCGCCTGTAGAGCAAGGCCGTTAGCCTCCTTGACCTTATACATCGCTATAGTGAGCGGACCCATTTTGTGCTCGCCAACGTAATCGAAACCTAGGTGCAGCGAAAGCCCTTTGGTGGGCGCTTTAAAGATAAGTTGAGTTATGCCAATATCCATTAGCCGGGTCTTCAGATTTTCCGGAAGGCCAAGTATCTCCAACCAGGTCGGTATGGATACCTCCAGAATATCGGGTTCGCCCGACCGCTGGTTTTCTGGCAGGTCGAACGTTAGCTGTCGCCAGCAGTACGGCATTTGAAGATAGCGAGTGCCAAAGACCAGTTGTCGCGCGTGGTAGGAGCGATCGGCAGCATCGCAGATCTGGCGGTCGGACTGCACGATCGTGTCGCCCCGGTCGAAGCTCTTCTGCATGAAGTCCGTTATGTAAGGCAAGACCTCGGCGAACAGTGCTTGGTTCTCCTCGCTGAAGGCGATGGCATCGCGATTTCGGATGAAACCGTCGATGAAGTACTGCGTAAGGTCCGGGCGACGAGTAACGCCGTTTTGGCTGTAAAAGGCCAGGCCACCGCTGTCGAGCTTGAACACTGCTTCGGGGCCAGCCCTGCGGGCGGCTTTGCCCTCGGCGTTCACTTTGGCGCCTTCTTGGTTGATCTGGTCGAACTCGTTCAACAACGCTTCTTGCTGGTCGCCGGGCAAGTCTTGAAACACCTCCATGTGGTCGACCAGCCACTGGTCGCTCGGGTTGAAGAACTCGCTGCCGGGCTTATGTCCCTTCCTGGCTGTCGCGACGAGTTCGTCAAGGGCAGACTTGAAGGTTGGATCGATGTCAGGGCCCTCAAGCGACGACCGCGTCTTGGATTCGTTCACCATTTACTTATCTCCCACCTAATCTACTTTTCGTAATGTCTGAGGCATTTGAAGGCGCGGATTGTATCCTACGAGATAGCGTTTCTGGTGTCAATCTGAGAAATAAATCACTAATCTATCCTATTACCTTCTAAGAACGGACGGGGGGAACAATACACGCTCGATAGCGTTATATACTGGAGAATGGAGAGTGGGACGTGAACGGAAAAAGGTTAAACTTTGCGATAGCTCTAATCCTCGCGATGGCAGTTTTGTCCGCGGTAAGCTGCACCGTGTTCCGCGGCGACGCGGACCAGTCCGTATCGCCCGACAACAACGACGGCGGGTCGCAGCAGACCGACGACCCGCAGCCCGATGGAGACACGCAGGTGGTAATAGCGCCAATCGAAAGCGTCGAAGTTGCCATCGCGGAGTCATTCCCACCGCAATACTTCCTGCACGTCGTATCGGGCTTGCCGAGCGGCTGCGCCCGCTTCAACGATTACACAGTCGAGCGCGCCGGTGATGTGATAACGGTGACTATCACCAATCTGATGCCGGCCGATAACAACGCCATCTGCACGGCGATATACGGCTTCAAGGAGCACAATATCGCCCTCGGCAGCGACTTCACCTCTGGCTCCACTTATACGCTTTTGGTGAATGGCGCGTCCTCAGAGTTCGTGGCGCAATAATTCTCGTTCCCGCTTAAAGCCGTTGCATTTTGCTAAATTAAACTTTATAATTTAGCAAAGCTAATCTGATTGTACGGCTGGACGGAGGCTAATACGGACACTCGAAGACTCCTGCAAAGAAATAAACGCGAGACGACTTGGGACGAGTTCCCGCAGGACACCCCCGCGTTAGAAAACACGAACGGCGGGGCGCAGACCGCCACTCTGGAACAGGCTCCGCCACGCCGTTTTCGCCTACAGACGTTTGCATCGCTGCGTCATCGCGACTTCCGCTACCTATGGTTCGCTCAGCTGTTCACTACGGCGGCGATGTGGATCCAGATGCTTACAACAGGCTGGATGGTATATGACATGACCGGCTCCGCTTTGCTGCTAGGCGCTGTCTCCGGTTTGCGCGCAATACCATCGCTGATAACATCGCCGATAGCGGGCGTCGTCACAGACCGAATGGACCGTCGAGTGCTGATGATGATCACCCAGGTCATCATGCTGGTGGCCGTTTTGGCTATGGCGGCACTGATCCTGACAGACGTCATAGCGGTCTGGCACGTGTTCACCTTCTCTCTAGTTAGCGGCATCGTTTGGACGTTCAACACGCCGAGCCGTCAGTCCCTCGTCCCAAACCTCGTGCCGAAGGAAGACCTATTGAACGCGTATTCGCTGAATGCGGCCGCGTTCCAGTCCATGGCTATCGCCGGCCCGGCGATAGGCGGATTTATGATCGCCTGGTTCGGCACGGGCGGAAACTTCCTCATGCAGGCGGCCGCCATCCTAGGCGTTATCGGGATGGTCTGGATCATGCGAGTGCCACCCCGTACGGCGCCGCTACGTAAAGCCTCAATGCGCGAAGACTTGGCCGAGGGCCTTAAGTACGTGCGAAACGATAAAGTAGTTTTCGGGCTGGTGCTGATCGGCATCATACCGGCGTTTTTGTCTATGCCATTGCGGTCGCTCATGCCGATATTCGCCATCGATATCCTGGACGTCGGCTCCGTAGGCCTGGGCATCCTGATGTCGGCCAGCGGCGCTGGCGCCTTGGCAGGCGCGATTACGCTAGCCTCTCTCGGCAGCTTACAACGCAAAGGGATGTTTATGCTCGGCGCCATCGTATTGACAGGAACTACGATGGTCGTATTCTCGTTATCGCACTGGCTGGCTTTGTCGCTCGTTTTCATGCTCTTCCTCGGCCTCGGCGAGATGACTTACTGGTCGATGAACAACACGATCCTGCAAACGGTTGTGAAGGACGAGCTGCGAGGGCGCGTGATGAGCATCTACATGCTCAACCAGGGGATGGCTCCACTCGGAACGCTTGTCGCTGGCGCCCTCGCAGCCGCAATAGGCGCGCCGATCGTCATCGTGTTGATGGGTGCGACCACCGTCGCCTTTGCTCTCGCAGCGGCGTGGCGCCTGCCGCATATGCGACGCCTGACCTAAGATCCATCTCCAAGAACATATAGAATAGCGGCGCCACTAGTGGTGCCGCTATTCTTATGAAGCCATGGGCGTCGGCGAGTCGCGCTAATTTTGACTAAACTCGCGGAATATTCGAGAATATTAAGAGCAAACTAACGCAAGAAGATAGCATGACAGCAGACTTTGGTATCCACGAACACGGAACTATAGCCCCGCACTCGCATGATCAGCGGAACGCTAGCAGAAAAAGCCTCTGGCTTGTGCTGGTTCTCATCGTTTCGTTTATAGCCGCAGAAGCGATCGGAGGGATCTTCGCCAACAGCCTTGCCCTGCTCGCCGACGCCGGCCATATGGTCACCGACGCCTTCGCTATCGCTCTAGCGCTCGCAGCAATCTGGCTCGCATCGCGACCGGCTTCGGCCCCACGCACTTTCGGCTTCCGCCGGGCCGAGGTTCTCGCAGCTTTCCTTAATGGCCTGAGCCTGTGGCTTATCACTGCCTGGATCTTCATCGAGGCGTTCAGGCGTTTCCAGAACCCGCCGGAAGTGCAAGCGCCACTTATGCTGGGCATCGGCTTCGGCGGTCTGGTCATCAACTCTGTCGCTGTTTTGATCCTGATGCGTTCTTCCAGAGAAAACGTGAATACAGAGGGCGCCTTCCTCCACGTCCTCTCAGACCTACTCGGCTCTATAGTCGTAGTTGCGGGCGGTATCGTTATAATCGCGCTCGGCTGGCAGATCGTCGATCCGATTTTGAGCGTCATCATTGGTATATTGATCCTCGCCAGCTCTACGCGACTGCTCTGGAAAGTAATGCACGTCTTGCTCGAAGGCACGCCGGCCCACCTAAACCTAGACCTGCTTTGCCGCAGGTTGGAGCAGGTCGATGGCGTAACAGGCGTCCACGATCTCCACGTTTGGTCGGTGACCTCTGGCTACGAGGTGCTGACCGCGCACATCACCTCCGGCTTCCAGACCGCAGAGGAGCGCGACCACCTTCTCCAGCACCTGCACGAGATCGCGTCCCAAGACTTCGGGGTATCGCATGTGACGATCCAATTAGAAGCGTCAGAAGAGGATTGTGTCGAGGACCATCACGTCTCGCATCCCAACGTCCTCCACAGCTAACTCTTAAGTGCTGTCCACCCGCAGCCAAACCAGCTCCAACTCCGCGAAGCTCGTAACGAAGGCATGGCCGTTCGTGCTCTCTGCGCCGCCTTTGCCATCGCTCGCTGGGCGGAAAAGCGCCGTCCGGAACCCCAGCGTATGGGCTGCGTCTAGCATCACGGTGCGGTCATCGACGAGAAGGCATTCTTCAGCACTAAGACGAGTTCGGGACAGCAAGAGTTCGAATATAGCCGGCTCCGGCTTCACTAGACCAACCTCCCCGCTGATGATCCACGGTGAGATGAGCGATTCGAGGGCATATCGCTGGCGGTGTACCAGCGAGAAGTCAGCGCCATCGTTCGAAAGGCAGGCCACGCGCAGACCGAGCGCCTGCATCGAGGCGAGGAAGTCCAGCAGCCCCGGCATCAGCGAATAGAAGCCGCAATTACGTTCGAAGAGCTCGTCGGCGGGGCCGTTCAGGCCGATGCGCTCCCAAAACTCCGGCGAGGAGCACGCCCGCGCATTACTTCGGCGTATTGCTGCCAGATTTTCCGCCTCAGTCAGAAGGCATCCTTCTTCGCGCACGAAATGCAGCAGTGGCTCTACGATGCCATGCTCGTCGTAGATCACGCCGTACGCGTCGAGAACAACCATTTGCAAAGGCATGCCTACGCTCTAAAGTCGCAAGTTGAAATTACGGCTAGTTTATCACCTCGGAACGAACATCTGCGCCTCCCAATGCACTTGTATTCCGTCCACGGGTTAGAGACACTGGGTGTCGATGCCTCAGGATTGGCGCAGGAGCTGGTGAGTACGAACGATCCGCTTGTTAGCCGAGGCGATGCAGCTTAATGAAGTTGGACCATCCATCGCCCCCGACAGACGACAAACGTGCCACTACGATATCGTCACCCTTTTGTAGTTGATGCGCCAAAAGGTATCGGTTTGCGATAAGGATCATATCCTCGGCGGCCTGGGTAGATCTGTTAACACTGGTTGAACACCCCACCACAGATTTAGATTGCGGTATACGGCCGACGACTCGGTAAAAGCGAAGATAGGAACGTTAGGTCTTCCCTTAGAGAGCAGTTGCGCCGAGTACCCGGATTTCGTCAAGGCCACGATCGCGGCCACGCCAGCCTCACGAGCAAGATCGCAGGCCGCAACGCTCAAGGCATGAGCGTAGGTTCGACGAACCGGCGCAGGGACACGACCTAGCGCAGTTTCCGCCTCTCGTGCGATTCTGGCCATCATCTCTACCGACCGCAGCGGATAACGGCCAATGGCTGTCTCCGCTGAGAGCATTACTGCATCCGTCCCATCCAGAACCGCATTTGCCACGTCAGATGCTTCAGCACGCGTCGGACGCGGACTTGTCACCATCGACTCCAGCATCTGAGTGGCGGTAATCACGAGTACCCCTCGTTCGTTCGCGCTGCGGATGATCTCCTTTTGTAGGAGGGGCACTCTTTCGAGCGGCAACTCCAAACCAAGGTCACCGCGAGCGACCATTACGCCGTCGGCAGCGGCAAGTATGTCATCGAGGGACTGGATGGCCTCGTGCTTTTCGAGTTTGGCAATTACGGGTATCATAGCGCCCTGCGCTTCGATAAACTTCTTAATTCGCAGAACGTCATCGCCAGTCCGCACGAAGGACAGCGCGACGTAATCGACGCCAAGCCGAATTCCTAGGCTTAGGTCACGTCGGTCTTTTTCAGTGATCGGTTCCGCTTCGATAGTCACGCCTGGAAAGTGAACGCCCTGCTCATCCTTGAGCAAACCCGCGAAAGCAACCCTGCCCCGGACATCTCTGTTCGAGACCGATTCGATCTCTATCTCGATTTCTCCGTCACCGAGTACCAAACGCTGTCCTTGGCGGGCGGTCTTGATCAAGGCTGGGTATCTGATAGGAATACGACTGGCGTCTCCCTCTACGTCTTCTGTTGTCAGATACTTCTTGTCCAGGCTCGAGCAGAAATGGGCCGTCTTTGAGCTTTCCGACGCGAATTTTAGCCCCCTGCAGATCCTGCATGACGGCGATGGGACGGCTCATCTCGTTCTCAAGCTTACGGATTGTGCTTAGATTTCGCTCATGCTCATCAGGGGTGCCAAAAGAGAAGTTCAGGCGAAAAGTGTCCACGCCCGTCTCGATCAGCGCTCGCAGACTGGCTTCATCAGCAGAGGCCGGCCCGACAGTCGCAATGATTTTCGTCTGACGCGGGGACGTTCTGTATCCTATGGCTTGCAAAATGGACTGAGTCATTTCCAAAGATAGAGCTTGTGTGCTAGCTAAATGATAGCATGGCTGGCAGCACGTTCAACAAGGACATTTTGAGCCCATCCGCTCTAACTGGGCCGTCCAGCTGCACAAGGAGGCTCAGTTGACAGCGCTCTACGTTAGTAGTAATCGTTTGGCATGCATGAGAACACCAGTGCCCTAAGAGTCTTCTGAAAGCTGATAGCCGGCAACAGCGTGAGTAAGACATGAGAGTTCCTCGAAGTGATTGACACCGTCGGCCGGGCTATTAGATCGCGTCCACGCCTATCCGAGACTTACCACGGCTGGTGGATCGTGGCCGCAGTCACCCTCTTACTCACGCTCGGCTCTGGCATTACGTTTTGGACGTTCACCGTCTACATCCCGCCATTGGAGGACGAGCTAGGCTGGTCGCGGGCGGAGATCTCGGTTGCGTTCAGCCTTGGTATTCTCATCAGCGGGCTCATCGGACCGTTCGTTGGGATATGGATCGATAGCCACGGCGGCCGGTCATCGATCTTGATCGGGTCCGTATTGACGGGCGCGTGCTACTTACTTCTTGGGACGGTAGACTCTCTCTGGCAATTCTACCTGATCTACGGCCTGTCAGCCGTTTTTCGCACTTTCATGTTCTTCATACCGCTTCAGTCACTGCTTATGCGCTGGTTTGACCGCCGTCGCGGCCTGGCCATGTCCATAGCAACGAGCGGTTTCAGCTTGGGTGGAGTCATCTTCCTGCCGCTCATCAGCCTTCTGGTCGACGCCGCTGGCTGGCGCGCTACCCACGTTATCTCCGGCGTCCTGCTTATCGCGATCTTTGTGCCTCTAACGTTCCTAGTCCTCTGCAACGGCCCTGAAGGAGAAGCTGCGAATATCGAGAGGCCTATCCGCGATGAGACGAAGCCCGGATCCCAGAACTCTAACGAGTCGTCCAAACCTGTACGAAATTGGAGTCTAGAAGAAGCGCTTCATAGCCGGGCTTTTTGGCTACTGTCTGTCGCTTTCATGATGTTCTTCATGGGCCGTGTTTCCTTCTCCGTGCACTCGGTGCCTTTCTTCGAGTCCCGCGACATCTCCGCGGGCACAGCAGCAGCGCTGATCAGCTATTCAGCCGTCGTTTCGCTCGTCACCCGCGTTTTCTTCGGTGTGCTGGCGGATCGCGCTCGTGACGTACGCGCCCTGACCGTAGGCGTTTCCCTCCTCCAGGTCGCCGCTATGGCTATCGTCCTGGCGCCGACCTCGCCGCTCGTGCTGACCTCTTTTGTTTTGCTTTGGGGCACCGCGGCAGGAGGCGGGCCGCTTCTTGAGCCGCTGCTAATATCGAGGACCTTCGGCGCGCGGGCCTTCGGCAGCTTACTCGGCGCTTTGATCGCCGTAGAGACGGCGGGCGACTTCATCGGCCCGATCCTGGGCGGCCTGATCTTTGATGCGACCGGCAGCTATACGACCGCGTTCATTGTCTACATCGCGGGCTTCGTTATAGCAGCGATCGCTTTCGCGTCCTTTCGCCCCGAGCACGACGAGTCTAAACTTCGCAGTCCGACCAAATCTTCTATCTTGCGACGGCATTAACTCATCCAACTCGCGCCCACCTTTGCTGGATCCTGGGCGGGGATACGGTCCTCGACCAGCGTATCTCCTCGCTCTGCTCGACGCGCTCAATAAGGGCGACTGGGTTAGGACCAAGGATATCCAGAAGGACATCGAGTGGTCTGGCAAGACCCAGAACCCGCCGCTAAGCCGGGAGGTATTCGGTCAGTACAACATCCAGCTGGAAAAGATCAGGCAGGAGGCCACTGGCTACGTCAAGGCTGGCCTATGCGGCTGCCGTACACCTACATGCCCGAGAACATGATCGAAGGGGCGAAGGAGGCCGGCCGCCGCTGGGCGCAACTGGTAGAAAAGTACACTAAAGTAGCCGCCTAGCGTAGCACGAAAGAAACAAAGCAGCGAAGCCCGTAAAAGCGGCCTAATGTCACTCTGATCACTTCGAGCGCCAAGAGCAATGATTCATCGCTCTTGGCGCTTAGTGCCCACCCTTATTTAAAGTCAATTCCTGACTCCGTAGGAGACAGGGCATCATGAAGCAGAATATCTACGACGACCCCGGGTTCTTCGCCAATTACAGCAGTATGGAACGCTCCATCCACGGTCTAGACGCCGCCGGGGAATGGCAGGCATTCCGCGCCTTGCTACCCGATCTTCGCGACAAGCGTGTGCTCGATCTCTGCTGCGGCTTCGGCTGGCACTGCCGATACGCACGCCAGCAACAGGCGCGCTCGGTCGTCGGCGTAGACATTTCGGAGAAGATGCTGGCCCGAGCCAGAGAGACCACGGACGATCCGGGCATCGAATATCGCCGGGAGGCGATCGAGGACATTGATTTTGCGACAGAGGAATTCGACGTCGTGATCACTTCTCTAGCGTTACACTATGTGAAGCATTTCGATCTCGTATGCCAAAAGGTGTTCCGATGCCTTGCCACTGGCGGCGCTTTTGTGCTCTCGGTCGAACACCCGGTTTTCACGGCGCTGGAGACCCAGGACTGGCACTACGGTCCAAACGACGTGCGATTGCACTGGCCGGTTGATAACTATCAGCAGGAAGGTATCGGCACGCCCGTTGGATGGCTGACGACGTCGTCAAATATCACCGAACTCTCGCGACTTACGTCAACACGTTGCTCGATGCAGGCTTCTTCATCACCAGAGTCTTAGAGCCGGGGCCGCCCTCGGAGATGTTGGCTGAGCGGCCCGACTTCAAGGACGAACTCCGCCGCCCCATGTTCCTACTTATAGCGGCAGTCAAAATCTAACACACCACAAGCGTGGAGGCGAGTGACATGCAGCTCGGTTATGTATTCGCCTCTGGCACCAACATCGCGGCTTCATCATTGCCGCTATAGCCCTCACGTGTTTCCGGCCATCGGATTCGTGCCGATAACCGTCTGCCCTCGGGATCGCCATTCTTTCGCTGCAGTATCGTTACAAAAGTTCGATGCAAACTCCTAAACGGATAAGCCAATGACTACTCCTGCGATCCGTCATCGACTCCATAAGGGTGAACGGCGGTCGACGAATTGTCGAAGGTCTTGAACCACTCGTCGAAAAATGCAAATATGACATACCCCTCTCTGTGCCAAGCTCAGTATCTTCAACTCCATCCAGCGCAGGCTCGTACATCAGTTGGTAATCCAAATCCTGAAAAGCCACGTCATAAAAGGCTTCAAGGTCAAACTCCTCGTTATCCATTTCCAGAATTTCTTCTGCTTTTTTGATCAAAGCATGAAGCGCTACTTCTTCCGCTGTGCAAGAGAGCAGCGGCACCGGTGGGCTTGACTGAGCCAGCTTCCAAGCGACAGTTAGAAAGGATACAAAGAAACGCTTTACAAAGAGCCCGTTATAGCGAGGTGCATATTTCTGCGGAAGAAAGCTACCTAGTTGCGATTCTATGAAATGTTTTCGACCAGCTTGATCTCAGGATATTCATCAAAGAATGTGTCTACGATAACATCTGCGGCCATATGCAACGCATCGCGTTGCGTTTCTGATAGAACGTCTGACCAAGCGTTAGCAATAGCAATTTACGTTACCGTACGTAGGAGGAGTTCGATGAAGTCAAACCAAGTTGTTATATTTACCACTGAACGAACATCGGCATGTATGTTAAATAGCAACCAAAAGGGCATCTCTCTGCCCTTCTCCATCAGAGCTTCGCTCCATTGAAGACAGTGTCCCATTAGGCCATTCTCCCGTCCGTTCCCGGAGAGCCGGCTTTGCCCGGATGTTGATGAGCAACAGTGCGCCCCACGCAATCGCCGAATACCGAAGGAGGCTGACGAGGAATGATTGATGCCAGCGAAGCGTGAGCGTGCCGAAGGTCGTGGAACCGGAGCTTCCCAATGTCGGCGTCCTTCGTTATCTCGCTGAACGTACCGGGCAATTCTTCGTCCCGCCGCTCTTGGTTGAGACATCATCAGCACTTTAAGGGAAAGAAGGGTCCAGCGCCAGTATCTCTTTGCCACTCGAAACTCCACCGTGCTAGCCTCCGGGGATGCAGAACAAGTAATCGTTCTCGATGGTGATGCGAGCGCTGGACACGTAATAAAAGTGCCGCCGCTGCGGGGTTGCTCAACGGTTTGCCCCCCTCCGCTCAGCGAAGCGACGGGCCCTTGTCGAGGTTCGTCTTCGCCGCAGCCGACTACAGAGGCCGCGGCCAAACCAACTCCGCCCAAGGTAGCGCTCTGCAAAACACGACGGCGACTGAGGCGCCTTTCCCAATAACTTGTAGTACCCACGGCATTCTACCTCCCGGGTTTGTTTCCTGCTATTACGACGTTTGGGTATCTTTCTTAAGAAGTTGTGAAAGGAACAAAAGCAAGAACTCTTTACGCCCTCAATGTTTGGAGCCTAGCCGGTCATTAGTCCCCAAGCACTTGGGCCGAGTAAGGAGCCATCATCTCGACCTCCCATTTGAGAAGAGGCCGCATCCCATTTTTGACTTAACTAGAGGAGTTAGCGATCTGGTTACGGGGCTGCCGAATCAAGGCGTTCCTGAGATGCGGCGCGAGCGGGAAGCTTAGGCGTGCGGGTCAGGTAGATGAGAAACGCGGAAAGAGCGTAGGAGAGGACAAATAGTGCATAAAGGGGCCGGTAACTTCCGGTAGTGTCTCGCACGAGAGCGCCCAGAGTAGGGCCCAATCCTAGCATAATGGT
>WHTN01000087.1 GCA_009377715.1 Dehalococcoidia bacterium
GTCGCTTGTCCACGCCGGTATCCATCACAACGCCGGCCTCAACATTCGCTGGTTAAACGCTGAAGATTTAGAGTCGACCGGGGGAGAAGAGGCCCTTCAGGGCATCGACGGCATAATAGTGCCGGGAGGCTTTGGCGAGCGCGGCATCGAAGGGAAGATCCTCGCCGCCCGATACGCCCGTACACACGGCATTCCCTACCTGGGCTTATGCCTAGGTATGCAGGTGATGGTCATCGAACTGGCGAGGCACGCGCTGGCCTCAAGCGTACCTCACTCGACGGAGTTCCGTCCGGATACGGAGCATCCCGTAATTAGCCTGCTCTCAGAGCAGCAAAACGTAAAAGATATGGGCGGGACGATGCGACTGGGATCGTACCTCTGCCGGCTTGTGCCGGGGACGAAAGCGTTCGAAGCGTACGGCACGGACGAGGTCACCGAGCGACACCGCCATCGCTATGAGTTCAACAACGCATACCGCGATGACCTCCAGGCAGCCGGACTAGTGTTAAGCGGCCTTTCGCCGGACGGCAGCCTCGTGGAGATCAGCGAGATCGCCGGCCATCCCTGGATGGTAGGTTGTCAGTTCCACCCCGAATTCCGGTCGAGGCCGGACAGGCCGCACCCGCTTTTCCGCGACTTCGTCGGCGCGGCGCTGCGGGCGCAGCAGGGGATATCGGCTCCAGCCGAAGCGACAGGCCTTGCCAGCCTGCTGTGAGCCTGGACAACTTCCTCTTATTCTTCCACTTTCTATCTATGTTTATCTACGTGGCCGGCTTAGCCGCGGTCATGTCATCACTGCTGCAGGCCTGGGGAAGTAAGGACGTTCGCTTTCAAGTATCATCATTTGAGGCTGCGCATACCGCCGAACAAGCGCTACTTATGCCCGGAGCGGTGTTCACTGGTATCACCGGCCTCCTCGTCGGGGCAGAAGGCGACTACAATCTGATCACTACCGGCTGGCTCGTCGCTCTCGAAGTTATCTTCCTTATTGTCTTGCTCTTCTGTATTCCAGTGCTTGCTTTGGGGCTTGGGCGAGTGCACCTCTTATCGGTGCAAGCGGCCAGAGACAGCAGCGCGACGCCGAAATTAGAGGAAGCGCTTGCCGATAACGTCCCGCTCGTGTTCGGCGTAATCGTTATCGTTTTGACCATCGTAATGGCATACCTCGCCGTCTTCCGCCCATTCTGATTAGTCGCCGCTCACACTGAGCTTGTCGAGTATGGCAGATGATCTCCCTGCCGGTTGAAACCCTCAGCTACCTCAGCTGGTTTTAACCAGCAGGCACTTCTTCTGCTCGCCTACCACGCGCTTGTCGAGGGCTAATGCTTTTGACGATGTTTCAGAACGGCTTTATAATTGTTGATGCGTGGGGATATAGCTCAATTGGGAGAGCGCGGCGTTCGCATCGCCGAGGTTGGGGGTTCGAGCCCCCCTATCTCCACCAAAGTTTCAATTCCTCCGGCAGAACGTATACGCCCCAGTAGCTCAGAGGATAGAGCGACGGTTTCCTAAACCGCAGGTCGGGGGTTCGAGTCCCTCCTGGGGCACCACGCTCGCAAGCAGACCTACCTCGATTGACTTCGCCCCCTGCTTCGGCGTAGAGTTGGCGCAGATCAATCCTATAGTCGGCCATGAGCGGTCATAGTCTCCGTAAGCCCCAACTCTCGAATATCCAAGCCTTCCGCGCACTCCGACATCGCAATTTTCGCTGGCTCTGGGTCAGCGGTATCGGCCAGACGACGGCCCAGGGGATGCAGCAGTTAACTCTAGCCTGGCTTGTCCTCGAGCTTTCAGGCTCGGCGTCCCAACTGGGCGCAGTGATCTTCATCCAGGGCCTGCCGATGATGATCTTCTTAACATACGGCGGCGTTCTGGCCGACCGCATTCCAAGGGTGAAGCTTCTGATCGGTAGCCACCTCGTCTCCATGCCGATACTAGTTGTACTGGGAGTTCTGGCAGCGCTGGAACAGGCGCAAGTCTGGCATGTGTACGTAGCTTCGTTCATTATCGGCGCGGTGCAAGCGGTCATCTTCCCGGCGCGCAACGCAATAGTGCAAGACGTCGTCGAAAGGGAAGATCTTATGAATGCGGTCGCCCTTAATGCGATGCTGCAAAACCTTATACAGGTGGTCGGCCCTTCACTCGCCGGCCTCATGATAGCGTTCTTAGGCATCGGCGCCACTCTGTACGCGAACGCGTCGCTTTACGTCATCAGCATCCTCGGTCTGCTGATGCTCAGCAGCATTAAAGTAATGCCTGCCACAACCAGGCGCAGCTTCACTTCGGACGTTGTCCAAGGCGTACGGCACGTTTGGAACGTGCCGCCTGTATTCGCCATTATCTCCATCGGCTGCATCATGGGCTTGCTCATTCATCCTGCCTCGCAGCTATTGCCAGCTTTCGCGAGGGACGAGATCGGCGTCGGCGCTGCGGGCGCGGGAACGCTTCTTATGGCTGCTGGGATAGGGTCGGTATTAGCTACAACCGTGCTTGCTGCCCTCGGCGACATCCCGATCAAGAACTGGATCTTGCTTTGGGCCGCTATCCTGTACGGCGCTGCCCTATTCGTCTTCGCCTGGACGCCGTCTTTCGCGCTCACTTTCGTCTTGATGCTCTTTGTCGGTGGAGGCAGAATGGCATTCGTTTCCATAGGCACGGCGTTGATTCAATTGCTAGTCGAAAGCGGGTACGCCGGCCGGGCGCTGAGCCTGTGGAGTCTCGGCGTGGCCTTAATGTTCGTCGGCGCGCTGCCTCTTGGGCTGCTGGGCGACGAGATCGGCTTGCGCACAGCGATCGCTATAAACGCCGTGCTTTACTTGGGGGCAACGATAGTGATGGGTTTCGTCTGGCCGCCGATCCGCAGCATCTCGCGCCTGCGAGCGGAGCCGGTGGCGGGAACGCCCGGCTAGGCGCCTGACATTAGTTCGGTCCAGCGTCGGTAGAACGCTCGCTGGTTATTTTCGCTGACTCTCGGCCCGATCGACCCCGGGAATTCTTCGCTGTGTCCTTCATGGCCAACGCCCAGTTGATAATTGAAGGGATAGCGCCGACCGACTCGACCGCTACTCGACGCCGTGCACATGTTCCAGTTCTCCATATCGCCTTCTTCCACCATACCTGCAGGGCTTAACGTTTGGTAATAGTACCTTCGAGTCGCGTCCTTGACCTCAGGCGACGCCTCTTTGTCCACTAAGCACCACGACCACATCTCAGCTTTGTTGGGGCCTCGCGGATGCAGGACGCGTATGGTGCCATGATTCCAGGCGAAGAGGAAGTTCGGAAAGATAGCGCCCGCGGAAGCGCCCATTCGAGCGCGCGCTGCTCCCAGACGCGCCTCCATCTCCGACGAGATCTCCTCGAGGTATGAGCCGGGCACATAATCTTGACTGGGGTTCATCATCATACCGTGTCCGTTAGGCGTGTTTACCACGAAATCACCACTGTTATTGCGCCGAGCCGGGTCGTTGCGACTCGCCGCGTCGCGGTTACCGGAAAGGGCGTTTATACCGTTGCGCGGCCCTGCTTTGATGGCGGAAGCATGCGTAATCGGAAAATGGTACGAATCGCCGATAAAGTTCTCGGCGGTGAATTTCCAGTTGCAGGGCAACACCCACTTATGGGTGCCGCCGAGTACTTCGCCGCCACCGTTTCTCCGATTCGTGAAGATATCCAAATAGAAGGTGATGTCGCCGAGATATTCGCGTAACGATGATGCGTCAGGATCGAAGGTTCCGAAGATAAGTCCAGCATACGAGTCCACCTTTGCGACCGGCACAAGTCCCCAGTTTTCCATGTCGAGCTCTTCGTAATAGTACTCCTTGTAGCCCGGTACACCTACGAGCTTACCGTCGTTGCCGTACGTCCAGCCGTGGTACGTGCAGGTGAAGGCCGCTGCGTTGCCGGCGTCGGCGCGACAGACGCGCATCCCGCGGTGGCGACAGGTGTTCAGGAAAGCGCCGATGTTCCCTCGCGAATCGCGGACGACCAGCACTGGGTCTTCGCCCATGTAAGCAGAGACGAAGTCGCCAGGGTTTGGGATTTGGGATTCGTGACCGATAAAAAGCCACGAGCGCGCGAATATACGCTCCAGTTCAAGTTCGTAGATTTCGCGGTCGCTAAAGATGCGGCGGCTTAGCAACCCGTTGCTAGCGTTGACGAATGTTGACGTATCGATCATAAGAACCTCCTGAGCGCATCGTCATACCGATTGTATGACTAATTATACATATTGAGTGAGCTTTGCAAAGCAATCTAATTTGACTGTATAGGGCATTTGCAATGTCTGGTTAGAATCGTCCTGCCTACATTAGTGGGAGAGTGGTAACGAATCTGACGGCTAGATTCATCCGTATACAAACATGAGGGGAAATAAACCTAGGAAGGAGTCTGTTAATGAATCGAAGCCGCTTTGTGAGGAGTTGGGGCCTCAAAGTTATCCTACTGGCTACCCTAGCTATCTTGTCCATCGCTGCCGTTGCCTGCGGTGATGATGACGAAGAAGACACCACGACCCCCGCAACGACAGCGCCCGCCGGGACTCCAGCCGCCACACGTACGGCCACGCCTACGCCATCGCCGGCGGCGACAGCAACTGCGACCGGCTCGCCGAGCACCACCGCCTCGACCACGGTGGAGGCTACGCAACATCCACAACTGGGCTTGATCCTCACCGACGGAGAGGGACGCACCCTGTACCTCTTCACCAGGGACACAGCTAACCAGTCGAGCTGCACCGATCAGTGCGCTCAGACCTGGCCACCGCTTACGGCAACGGGCACCCCAGCCGCGAGCGCTGGCGCTGACGCCAGCCTGCTGGACACGATAACCCGCGCCGACGGACGGACTCAGGTGACGTACAACGGCCATCCACTTTACTACTACGCCACAGATACGGCACCAGGCCAGACGAATGGGCAAAACGTTGGCGGCGTCTGGTTCGTCGTTTCGCCGGAGGGCGAATCTATTACGAGTTAAGCGACACGAGCACAAATGTAGAGGCAGCCTAAAGGCTGCCAATGCGGCGACCTTTAGGTCGCTACTACGTAAACTACAAAAATAGGGCCGAGGTTAAACCTCGGCCCTATTTCTCGTCATTGCGTGTGCGAATGTCATTTCTGAGCACTTCGCTGCGCTCAGCATAAACTCCACGAAGAGTCTTACGCAAATACATATTCGAATGCAAGATTCTTCGCTCCCTTCTGTCGCTCAAGAATGACACTAGAAGCGATAGCCGAGGGATTACGCTCGGTACGGGCTGGTTTAGATGCGAAGCTAACCGCTAGTCGGACTAGCGGACTTGGCTCCAACTCTTTCCGGCCATCAGCTTGGCCCACGACCCGTAGAACCCGCGCTGGTTGTGCTCGCTCACACGGGGCGCTACTGAGCCCGGCAGTTGTTCATGGTCATGCTCGCGTCCAAGGGCCAGCGCGTAGTTGAAATCGTGATGGCTCGCTACGAAGCCGCGGCTGGAGGCTGTGCACATATTCCAGTTTTCCATATCGTCCTGCTCGGTTATGCCGCCTGGTCCAGCCCCTCGCAGCATGTTAAGTCGCAGCGCCTCCTTCACCTCTGGCGAAGCTGCCTTGTCGACGAAGCACCACGCCCACACTTCGGTCTTCTGCGGCCCGCGTGGGTGAAAGACCATGATCTGTGGACGGATATCGAGGAACGCCATATTCGGGAACAACCCGCCTGCTCCATAGCGCAGCTTCATCCTATCGGCGCCTAAACGCTCGGCCATCTCCGGTAAGTTCTCGATCATGTATCGCTGGGCTGTCTCAGAGCCCTGGAAAAGCATATGCGGCTCCACCGGCCAGTCGGCGAGGACGCCATGCCCGAAGCCGGCCCGGATCGAAAAGCCGCGGCCGCGGTACGACTGGTCGAGCGACCTGACGCGAATCGTAGACGCGTGGGTGACGGGGAAGTGGTAAGAGTCGCCGATGAAGTTTTCGGCCGCTAGCTTCCAGTTCGCCTGTACGACCCACTTATGCGTGCCGCCGATTATCTCAGTGCCCCCCTCACGCTTATCCAGAAAGCGGTCGAGGTAGTAAGCCATATCGCCTAAGAACTCGCGCAGCGGCGGCGTTTCGGCGTCGAACGTGCCGAAGATCAGACCCTTATACGTATCGACCTGCGTAACCGGCACTAGCCCCCATTGCTCCATATCGAGCTCTTCGTAGTAATACTCCTTGTAGCCTGGCACGCCCACCAGCTTGCCGTCGTTGCCGTAAGTCCACCCATGGTAGGTGCAGGTGAACGCTGCCGCGTTGCCCTCGTCGGCGCGGCAGACGCGCATGCCACGGTGGCGACAGGTGTTCAGGAACGCGTTGATCTTGCCGCGGGAGTCCCGAATTACCAGCACCGGGTCTTCCCCCATATAAGCGGAGACGAAGTCGACGGGGTTCGGGATCTGCGATTCGTGGGCGACGTATAGCCAGCTGCGGGCAAAGACCTGCTCCAACTCCTGTTCGTAGAGCGCTTGGTCTACGAAAATACGCCGGCTGACTTTGCCCGTTTCGGCGTTTACGAGGCTGTTCATCTCAAGCTTGTCGAGCATCGTTCACCTCTTGTATGGCTATGCCTTTATCCAGGATATGGAAAAGCGTTCCGGCTCGCTGTTGCCCATCTGCTTGTAGTTCTGCAGGCGCGGATGGATCGCCACTTCGGCGTTCGTCGTTGGAAGCTGATTGTGGACGCCTTGATCGATTATACGCCTCTGTATCTCGAGCAGCAGACCCTTTCGCCTTTCCGGATCGTTGACGATAACGGCCTGCTGATCGATCATCGTATCCATCTCTTTGTCGGCGAGTTGCTTCCAGTATCCGGAGTCGCTGCCCGAAGTGTGATACCAGGTGTAGAGCACGCCGTTGGTGCCGCCACCGCCTGGGCGAGTGTTGCAAACACATACCTCCGGCTCAGCGCGGATCCAGCCCCTCTCGGTAACCTCCACTTTGTCGACGAGCCTGACATCGGAGATCTCGAGGCCGGCCTCTTTAAAGTTGCTGACCATCAGTTCGCCGACCTGCTGGAAATCGCCGGTAGGTATGCCTAGGTCCATGGCAGGTTTCCAGGTGCTGAAGTCTACACCCGCCGCACTTAGCATCTGCTTTGCAGTCTGGATGTCTCTGCCAATAAGTCGATTGAGTTCGGTCTCGGGCAGATGCCAGTCGAAGGAGGGAAGATACATACCCGCCTGGTTCCAACCGCTGCCGAAGTAAGCGTCTCGGATTATAGCCTCACGGTCTATGAGCTTGTTAAGCGCCTGCCTCACGCGCTTATCGTTCAGAGGCGGCTTTAGTGGCGAAAGAAGCATCGCCCGCTGGCTAACAGCTTGAAGCAATTTGGCGTCTTTTACGTCGAGGTCGGGGACGCTCTGTCTCAAGACTCGCGTGATCTGCCCATTAGTGCCGATGTTGGACACTTGCCCCGCCCTAAAGGCTGCCTGCGCTGTCTGCGGATCGAGTATAACGACGCGTTCGTAGAAGTCAGCGTAGGGCAACCCCCTGCATAAGTATTCTGGATTGCGCCTCATCTTAAGGGTCTGCTCAGGCACCCACTCTTCAAGAATCCATGGTCCGGTGCCGATAGTAGGCCCGTTCTTGAGGTCGCCGCTGACCTCCACCGCCTCTGATGCAACCACCTTGCCACGCATGTCCGCGGCAGCGAGCAGGAAATCGGCATCGGGCTTCTTCAAGGTTAGGCGGACGCTGTATGGGTCTACTTCTTCGATCTTGTCGACGGCCGCCAGCACGCCGCGGTTGACCCCGCCTTCGATCTGGCGTCGGAGGCTGTATACGACGTCGCTAGCCACGACCTCTCGTCCGTTTACAGGGCTAATGTTATGGAACTTTACGCCCTTCTGTAGTCTGAAGATGTAGGTCTGATCGTCCGGATTCTCATAGCTCTCCGCCAAGTTGCTGGTAAAGGTGATTTCGTTTGGGTACTTATCTAGGTCGAACATCAGGAGACGGCTGTAGGCGATGGCCGGGCCACTATCGTGCAAAGAGGCGAAGGACTGTAGCTGTGGGTCGATGTGAGGGGCGTCTGAACTCTCGTTTAGGTGGGTGATGACTCCGCCGCGTACCGGCTGCTCAGACGCCGCTCCGGGCGATCCGCCGGGCGTAGAGCTTGTCGAATCCTCCTTTTCCTCGCAGCCTATTACCGCCGCCGCGGCTAGGCCTGCGCTACCCAAGGCGGCCCCTTGTATTACGCGCCTGCGGCTGAGTCGCCGCTGCCAGAAGGTGCGCCAATAGTTGTTATCGACTGCCATTTCTTGTTCCCCCTCGCTCATATACTGTAAGGCTGGTTTACACCCGAAGACCCCCAATGTCAAGTATATCTAGGCAAATTTATGTCACTCGCAGAACAATTGCGATGGTACGTAACAATGAACGGCAGAGCAAAGGTCTATTCCTAAGGCTGGTTCTAAATGGGCAACCCCCTTCGACAGGCTCAGGGTGAGCGGAGATGGGGGGCTTGACAGCCGCTGCGGGCGTCTGCACCTTTTATTAGGTGGATCGACCAAAGAAGTGCCCAGGTTTACGGGATGAGCAGTACCTTGCCCGTCGTGGCGCGACTCTCCAGCGCCCGATGCGCATCGCCGGCGCGGGCCAAGGGAAACTCTTCGTAAACGTGAACGCGCAGTTCGCCCGACTGTGCCAGGGCGAACAGTTCGTTCGCCCGCATAAGCAGTTCTTCGCGGGTCGCGGTGTAGTCGTTCATGCTGGGTCGCGTAAGAAAGAACGAGCCGCGCCGAAGGACTAGAGGGTCGACCGGAGCCACCGGCCCGCTCGATTGGCCGAACAGGATCAGATATCCGCGCGGCATCAGGCACTTTAAGCTTTTGTCGAAGGTCGTCTGCCCAACGGAGTCGTAAACCACGTGAACGCCCTCACCATCTGTCGCCTTCTTGACCTCTTCCTCGAAGTCTTCCTTCGTATAAAGAATGACCTGATCGGCGCCCGCCTCCTTAGCCAAGGCCGCCTTCTCTTCCGTGGACGTGGTCGCGAAAACGTAAGCGCCGCAGCGCTTGGCGAACTGCACTAGCAACAAGCCAACGCCACCCGCAGCCGCGTGCACTATCGCTCTGTCGCCGGGTTTGAGAGCATAGCAACTGCTGACCAGGAAATGCGCGGTTAGCCCCTGGAGTATAGCGGCGGCGCCGATCTTCGGGTCGAGTCCAGGCGGCAGCTTCACGACACGATCGGCTGGAGCGATTGCCTGTTCTGCGTATGAGCCTCGTACATCGGCGCAGGCTACCACGTCCCCCACTTTTATTTCGGTGACGCCTTCGCCTACAGCCGACACGGTGCCGGCGGCTTCGTTTCCGGGCGTACTCGGAAAATTCGTATTGTAAAGGCCGGTCCTGAGATAGACGTCGACGAAGTTAACGCCAGTAGCGGCGACATCGACAAGGACCTGCCCCGGGCCAGGAGCAGGCGCCGGGCAATCTTCGTACTTCAGCACTTCTGGGCCTCCGCGTTCGTGGATTCGGATGGCTTTCATCGAGTCTCCTTATCTGATAGATTGGGCAAAATTTGCGACCAATTTAGGTTTGGGCGATCGCCCTGTCAGCTGAATAAACTTGACTGTGCCTCGCTTAGAAGCATAGCATAGACGCAGCAAATCTTATGCAATTTCGAAGCTTTTGGCCCGTCTTCGCAACTGCCGTAGTAATCGGGTAGTGTATCAGTTTGAATCCCCGATCAACGAAATCAATTCTTCCATCGACCACACATGGTCAGTTAGGCCAGCCGCCATTGCCGGAGTTGTAGGGTAGGGCTTGCTCA
>WHTN01000010.1 GCA_009377715.1 Dehalococcoidia bacterium
ATCGATAAGGATGTGCTGAAGTCGGCCGCGCTGGCGGAAGGCGCCGACGATGCGCTTGCTGGAGCTATCGCATATGAGGCCGCCTTCGCCGTCGTCGATCACCTGCTCGCCCAAGATAGAAGCGTCATCCTCGACAGTCCATCGTACTATGAAAGCATACCGAACAAAGGCGCAGCGATAGCTGAGGGTCGAGGGGCTGGCTATTACTTCATAGAATGTTTCTGTCCCGACCGCGCTGAACTGGAGCGCCGCCTGCGAGAGCGTCCGCGTCTGTCGAGCCAGCCTAGCACAGAGGAGATAGGCGCTGAGCGGATGACCTTCACGCCTCCGGGCCCTTATCTGCGCGTAGATACTAGCAAGGCGATAGAAGAATGTCTGGGCCTAGCGCTCGACTACTTGGGCATGCGCGACGAAGGCATTGACTAGAACATAATGCTAAGGTAGTATATTAGGTGATCAATTCCATGTCCGAACCAAGTATTAACACGATTTATCTCGGCAACTGTCTCGAAATAATGAGGCAATGGCCAGATGCTTGCGTCGATCATTGTATCGCCGACCCGCCGTTCGGCATCGCGTCCGGCAACGGGAGAGGTCGCAATCACAATGGCTTAGGTTGGGCCTTCTCGTCACATATCACAATGCAAGAGGCCTGGGATCAGTTTACTAAGGATGAGTATTTGGAATTTAGCGTAGCCTGGTTGAAAGAAGTCTGCCGCTTAGTAAAGCCCAATGGCAATATTTTTATTTTTGGCACGTTCCACAACATATACGACTTGGCTTTTATCGTACACAACGTCCTGGACAGACGCATTCTCAACTCCATCGTTTGGTATAAGCCGAACGCCCAGCCAAACATTACTGCGCGCACGCTGACAGAGAGTACTGAGCAGTTAATATGGGCGGTGAATGAAACTCAAGAAAAAGCCACTGGATGGATTTTTAACTATTGGGAAGCTAAGGAGCTTGTAGGTGGCAAGCAAATGCGAAATCTGTGGTTCTCAGATAGAGACGTATGGGCAATACCTGTGGCTCCCCAAAGCGAACGTAAACATGGTAAACATCCGTCCCAAAAGCCCGAGGAGCTAACAGACCGCATAGTAGCAATTGCTACTTTGCCAGGTGATCTGATTCTCGATCCATTCTCGGGAGCATCGGGTACTGCAATCTCCGCAATGAAATTTGGACGAAACTATGTGCTTATAGAAAACGAGCCTAAATATGTGGAAAGTGCCAGGAAGCGAATTAAGGATTTTGAGTACTCAAAGTATTTTAGACTCTTTGGAAATGGAGGTAACAAAGTGACACTTAGCGATTTGGAAAAAAGCATTCTTGCGGAGATCCCTGTGCCTCAGGCGGATGAATTGGACATAGTGTTCACTGTGCCTGAACATGTTGAGCAGGGAAATAACACGCGCTCGCAAATTGCCAAAGAATTGAGATATGCCAGCCGGCAAGGGCCATATTATGCTGATGCGGCGATGGCTTTACGCCTCATACAATCGGAACGACTGCCAGGACATACATCGGAACGATTGGTCTTAACTGATCTTGGTAGGGAGTACATTGCTACAGAGAGTGAAAGTCGAGTAAATTTGCGTCGTGATATCGTGTTAGATGCTCCCATCGTGAAATATGTCTCTTCGCAACTTGGCATAACTGATGGCGAGAGGGTTCCATATCCACTGCCTCAAATCCTTTTGGATGAGGGGGAAGTCGCCAAAGTTCTCGAAGAATTTAACATTAACCCTGGGACCGCACGTCGTCGGGCACATACCTTTTGTAGCTGGCTGACCAATCTGTAGCCAACATTCCCTATACCTCTGAAGGCTGGCTCTTGCAGCGCAAAAACCATAGCCGGGAGATCGCGCAGCAGCGGCTCGCGGCGCTTTAGTTTTTTCGCTCTGCCGTTAAGAAAAGACCGGCGTTTTGCGTGAGATTTCAACTCGAGGCCTGAGCAGGCTGGCTTGGCGCTTTCGCAGCGTTAGGCCTGGCATTTCTGGCGTGCGGAATCGGCGCCATAGTCATCCTCTACAACGAAGATATTCTGCTGCCTATGATACTTATGCCAGGGGTTACATTGGCTGCGTTTGCCTTATGCAAGAGAATGGCTCTTGCGATAATAAGCGACCGCGACCCGCCGAGTCCGGTCCAGGTCGGCTTAGTCATAACCGAGTGGCTCTTAATCTTGGGGCTGTTAGGTGCATTATTCTTGGCTTGCTTGTGGCTTATGGGTGCAAATACACCGCGTGGTTAGATAGGGTCATGTCAAGTGACCGAATTGGAACGTAATGCGGCGGCCTTTCGCTGGCTTAGTAGTATAATAGTATAAAAATGGAGGCTATAACATGAGATTCGTGTTACTGGGCAAAGAATACGACTTAAGTCATGAAGACATACGAAGCGCTATGAGGAAAGAAGAGCCGGAGCCTATACGGAATCATTACGTCAGGATCGATAATCGCATCTATCCACCTAAACAAGTTTTGGCGGCCGCCACAGGCTTACCGCGTGTAAGCTTTACTACGATGCGCGCGCACAACGTGCTGCGTCGATTGGGCTTTGAGTTGGGGGATATGAATGGCAAAGGTGATTGGAAACCAGATCCCAAAAAGCTGGAAGCCGCCCGTCTAATGGATGAGGCGAGAACTCGTACCGGACCTATAGGAGTCAGCGTTACGGAATTGATTAAAGAAGGTCGGCGTGGGTGACTCGTCCTGGGAGGATCGTCTTAGATGTTTCGGTGATGCTGAAGTGGCGCTTGCTCGACGAGGAGAATGTCGAACAAGCGTTGAGCCTCCGAGGTGATTGCATTGAGGGTCGTGCGTTACTAACTTTGCCAACCCTAGCTCCGTACGAGATTAGCAACGGTCTAGTGATGGCCTCTCGGCGTCGTCGACTAGTTGGCTTAGGCGTAGTGGAATCACTAGAAGCGTTCTTTGACGTAGGGCTGGAATTAAAACAGCCAGACTGGTAACGTACTTGCGACTTGGCATTGCAGCACGGCCTAAGCGCTTACGATGCCTCCTACTTAGCTATCGCCGAGGCAGAGGGATGTCCCTTATGGACCGGCGATAGGAGATTGTATGAGGTCGTTCGAAGATCGCTAGCTTGGGTACGATGGATAGGAGATTACTGAGTCGCCAGCTGAATACGAAGCCTCGGTTACCGAAGGGCTTCGTATTCGTAGTTAAGGTATGTTTCTAACCCAGCGCGCGAAGCATCTCGAAGCTGTAGAGGCCGGTGTTATGGCCGTCGCTCCAGACCAGGCGCACCGCATAGTTGCCTACCGGCTGCACGTTCAGAACGCGTACGTCCGCTGGGACCGACGCAGCATCGACGCGGCGTTCGTGGGTGAATTCGTCTACGCAGGCGGCGCAGGGACACTGCCCCCGAAGCTCGCGGTTGGCGTAAGTGCTCACTTTGCCGTCGCCCCAGACAATGCTTAGCTCGGCTTCGCCGGCTTGGATGTCGCGGGGCTGTAAGATGTTGCCTTCGGTCAGGCCCTTGTAGTTCTTGATGCTGACCTGTGCCGCCACCCGCTCGGCGATGGCCTTATAGGCTTGGGCTATGGGCGCCTCCGGATCGGCGGCGACGATCGGCGTCCCGAGGTCTGCCTGCGACCGAATGCGAGAGTCCAGCGGGATCGCCCCCAGGAACGGCATGCCGAACTGCTGAGCCGCCTCCTCGACCTGGCCGTGGCCGAAGATGTAGTCGCGCTCGCCGCAATGCGGACAGATGTAATAGCTCATGTTCTCGACGATGCCTAGCATGTCGACGTTCGTTTGCTGGAACAGGCGATACGTCTTCAGTGAGATCGTCAGGCCGACGTCTTGAGGCGTCGAGACGAGCACACCGCCTGTCAGGGGCGCCGTTTGCACGAGCGTCAGGTGCACGTCGCCGGTGCCGGGCGGCAGGTCGATCAGCATATAATCGAGTTCGCCCCAGTCGACGCCGAGCAAGCACTGCTGTAGTGCCTTCGTCGCCATAGGGCCACGCCAGATGAGCGGCTTATCGCCAGGAGCGTAGTATCCCATCGACATAAAGCGGACTCCGTGCGCTTCATGCGGCACTATGAGGCCGTCGCGCATCTCTAGTTCTCGCTTCACGCCCATCATGATCGGGATGCTAGGGCCGTAGATGTCGCCATCGAGCAGTCCAACCTTGGCGCCCGTCTGAGCGAGAGCCACCGCCAAGTTGACGGCGACAGTCGACTTGCCGACGCCGCCTTTGCCGCTACCGACGGCGATAATATTCTTGACGCCAGCGATAGCGGTCTGATCTGGGGCGGAATGCGGCTTGACCTCCGCCGTCATAGTTACGTTCACGGTATCCACACCGCGTAGACCTTCGATGATGCGCTGCGCTTCAGCTTTCATTTCATCGCGGACGGGACAGGCGGGCGTCGTGAGGTTGATGTCGAAAGCTACTTCGCCGCCACATACCCGTATATTCCGTACGAAACCGAGGCTCACGATGTCTCGGTGTAGGTCAGGGTCATTTACCTGCTTGAGGGCGTCAAGAATCTCCTGTTCGGTAACAATCGTTTCATTCATTCGGGAAAGTCCTCTCTCAGGCTTTTTGCAGATCTTCTTCTTGGACAACGAACCGGCAGCAGGTAGCACCATGGCTGATCAGTCCCTCGCTTTTAACGTCCTGGCCGAGCAGGCGGCTAAGGAACTGGAGGTGCCAGTAACATAACTGATCTTCGGTCTCGGCGACGCGGCGGTAGACGCAGTTGTAATCGGCGATCTCGTAACCACTTTCGCTCTTGCGCCATTCGGCAAAGCCACCTTCCTGTTCAAGGATCGTTGCCACGGTTGCTACGCGTTCGGACAAAGGCTTCCCTTCGACCATCGGGATATGCTGGCTCGCCATCTTATCGGCCAGCCGTCGCAATAGTAGCTTCTGTTTCTCCGATGGCGTTAAGCCTTTTATCTCTTCCGCGTCCAGACAGGCGATCTCCTGGATCAGCATACTTGCCAGCTGGTCGTAGTGTTTCGGGAACGTCTCCTCGCCGTTGTCGGTGAGCGTGTAGCGGAAGTGGGGCCGGCCGGTGGGGCGTCGGACTTCTTGCGCGCGCACGAGGTCGTCGCGTTCGAGCATCGCCAGATGCTGGCGCACGGTCATGCGGGCGAGCCCTAAGGCAGAGGCCATTTCGTCGACGTTGCTGCCGCCGGTGCGTTTGAGGAGAGTTAGTATCTGGGTTTTAGTGGTTTGCATAAAACGGTGTCAAACGACGCTACCAAATAGTGTGGTATGACGTTATATATATGTTAACACAGTGCCTTTTAACAAAGAAGCGCGTCGTCTGCGAATTTGCCAACTGAATAGTGTAAATATCGTTTTAACCGTTGACACGATATACACGTAATGTTATGCTATCGAGGCTAGATATTTTGCGGAGGAAAGGGAAGATGAGCGAGACAGGGATAGTAACAGAACGTATCGAGGGTATAGAGGCTCCGAGCTGCCGCCATCACTGGATAATCGAAAGTCCAGCCGGCAACATAAGCTTAGGCGTTTGTAAGCTGTGCGGCGCTGAGAGGGAGTTCTATAACAGCACTCCGGAGACGGCATGGGACTCCGACCATAGCGTGAGCATTTCGTCGAACCGTTGGGGCAATAGCAAGGCCCCGGACAAGTCGTACGAAGACCTCGCTATGGCCTCTTAGGGGCCAAAATATGCGTTTAAGCGGCCGCTCGAAAGAGACGGCCGCTTTTTCGACCCCGCTCATGATGAGCCAGTCGAACCTGTGTGGGCAGCTCTCTCGTAGCTAGGAGTTGCCATTTTTTGGCGACCTAAAAGGTCGCCTCTACAATGAATGAAGGGTGATAGCCCGACACTTGCCGCTTCTATCGTGAAGGCAAATGGTAGAGCGCACCGCCGTGCGCTCCTACAGGGAATCACGAATTCGCTATAATGGCTTTGGTGATTTTGCGATGGACCTATCCGTAGACCTGGCGCCGAAAAATAAGCGAGGCCTTCGTCTCGCGAACCCGGTGATGACCGCGTCCGGCACCTTCGGCAACGGACTCGAGATGGCGTCGCTTTTTGATATCCAGCGGCTGGGCGCCATCGTTAGCAAGGGCACGACGCTTCATCCACGGCGCGGCAACCAGCAGCGCCGAATCGTGGAGACGGCAGCCGGTATGCTGAACTCCATTGGCCTGCAGAACATCGGCGTCGAGGCGCTAATCCGCGATGTGGTCCCAATATGGGCGACCTGGCGAATGCCGGTGATCGTCAACGTCGCGGGTCACAGCGTTGAAGACTACGCTCGCCTTGCCGAACGCCTGGACGAAACGCCGGGCGTTAGCGGACTGGAGATGAACATCAGTTGCCCGAACGTCGAAAACGGCTTGGAGTTCGGAGCGATCCGGACGCCGCGGCTGCAGTGACGGAAGCGGTCGTGCAGCACACGACGCTGCCTATCATCGTGAAGCTGACGCCGAACGTCACCGATATCGTAGCGGTCGCTAAGGCCGTCGTCGACGCGGGCGCCGATGCGCTCTGCCTTATCAACACAATGCCAGCGATGACGCTCGACGCCGAGCGGCAGCGCCCCGAACTTGGGTGGGGCTCGGGCGGTCTATCCGGCCCGGCGCTGAGGCCCATCGCTCTGCGGCTCGTCTGGAAGGTCGCCGACCAGGTAGACGTTCCGATCATCGGTTGCGGAGGCATCACAAGCGCCCACGACGTCCTGGAGTACTTCATGGCAGGGGCGAGCGCTATACAGGTGGGCACAGCTACCTTCATCAACCCGCGCGCCTCCCTCGACGTTTTGGAGGGGCTGGAGCACTACATGCGTGAGCGAGAGATCGTCGACGTGCGAGATCTAATCGGCGTGGCCCCGAGCTACGTCCGGCGCATAAGCGCGTAGTGCGACCGCAGTTCCTGTACCGCGTTACGATACAGCGAAAAGTCGCTGGCCCTAGGCAGCAGAGCAGCCCACGCGTCGTTGCCGAACCGATTCTTGTACCAGTAGAGCGAAGCGGACAGCGCGGCGATGTAGGCGATGGACGACGCTGCAGCCGCGCCTTCGATACCGAACGGCGGTATCAGGATCAGGTCGAGCAGCACTGTTCCAATGAGCGCGATCCCCGCGCTGTAGCTCGATAGGATCGCCCGCCCCTGACTCACGAAATAGTTCACAAGGATATTTTGGCCGCCGATAGCGACCACTCCCGGAAGTAGCCAGTAGATAGCGTTCACCGAAGGCGAAAAATCATCGCCGAAGAGCAGTGGCACCGCGAACGACGCCACCAGAGCGAGGGCGGCCGCCGCGGCCGCGCTTAGGACAATTACGTTACGCGAGACTACGGTCGTGAATTCGGCGGCCTGCTCGGGAGCGTCGCGGATGAGGCGCGGCAGTAGCACGGTGCTCACGGCGTGCGATATCCACCAGATCGTTTCCGTCATGCCCACGGCGACAGCGTAATAGCCGACGTTTTCGGTGTCGACGAAGGCTGCGATGAGAAAAATGTCGAGCCGGAGGTTGAGAAGCTGGATCAGCTCCCCCGCCTGCCCTTTGACCCCGAAGACGACCTGGTCTTTGAGCGCAGCCCAGTGCGGATTGACGACGGCTCCGAAGCTTACGTTAGGTAGGCCGACTAGGAAGAGCGCCAGCAAATTCGCGGCCGTCAGTCCGACTGTCCATGATGCCAGAAGGCTGAAGGTGGTCAACCGGTCGGCGAGAAGAAAGGCGGCAGCGGCGGCAACGACCAAGAAATGCCGCGCCAGCCAGACGCCGTTCCATGCGGCGAAACGCCCTTCCGCTTGCAGGAAGGACGTTATGAGCGTGAAGTAAAGGAGTACGGCAGTGGCCGGGACGTAGAGCCAGTAGGACCGCCCTTCTACGAAGAGGTCTGCGCCAGACGCCATGGCGAAAGCGACCGTCAAAACGAAGGCCATGGCGGTGATGGCTATGACGAGCGCGTGGCAATTGCCCAGCAGCACTCGGAGGGTGTACTGGCCTTTGCCGAGGAAGTACACGTTGCCGAGGCCGACGCCGAAGCCGGCGATGGCCGCCGCGATCGAGACGACGAGGAAGAAGAGCGAGTAGACGCCACGGCCGTCCGGCCCGAGGCCTCTGGCGATTACGACGCTGAGCAGAAAGGCTAGAGCGTATAGCGCGACGCGGGTAATAAAGACCTGGTTGACATTTAGAAGGAATCTCACAGCGCTCGCGCGGATTATAGCATTTCGACTGCTTATGGCCGAGAAGACGATTCTTGACCAGGCACGGCGGGCCGCCGTAAGCTGGTTAACGCGGGGTGTAGCTCAGTTTGGCAGAGCGCTTGGTTTGGGACCAAGAGGCCGGCAGTTCAAATCTGCCCACCCCGACCAGCGTAGAGTGAAAAGATGCAGGCCTAAAATGGCCTGCATCTTTTTTCGCGATTAGTAGCTAGTTTACGTACGCCTCGTAGACGCCGTCCAGGAACTGCCACAGCGCCTTGCTGGCGTCCTCGGCGGCGTTGATGACTTCGGCGCGCGAGGCCTCGTCCTGACAGCTCTTCATGAGCAGCCGGCGCTCGATCTCGCGGTGTTCGAGGTCGGCGGTCTCGTGCACGCTGAAGAAGGACACCGTTCGCTCGTCATCGATACCGTAGAAGTTCTTCAGCCCTTCGCGCTTGGTCTGCGCAACTTCCGGGATCTGCGACTCGTAGGCGTAGAGCGCTGCGACGCCGCGCCGGTAGTCCTCGCTCTGCGTCAGTGACTTTAGGGTCGCTACGGAAGCAGCGGTGGAGGGCAGCAGTTCAGCCTCTCGCACTTCACTGCGCAGCACGTCGAGCCCATCGGCAAAGCGCAGCCACAGCTCTGGGTGGTTGTTCGGTCCCCACTCCTCCTCCATGAGGTTGGCGAGGAGCATTTGCCGAGCGCTCAGGTCGTCGCAGTGCGAATGGACGGCGCTGACGTAGGTGGGAAAAGCCAGCACCTGGGCGTAGTACTGCTTAGCGTACTCCTGCAGCGTCTCTTTGCTCAGCTTGCCCTCGTTCCAAAGCTGGTAGAACGGGTGGTTGAGCATGAGGTGCTTAGCGATAGCAGCGTCGAGCGCCTGCAGGAATGATTCAGATGTTATTTTGTTTTCGATCGTCATTTTTCGCCTCCTATTGTGATGGCGCGAATCGCCGCTTTCATTTTATGGGGAGGCAGAATTGCGGTCAAACTGGGCCGCTCTTGATACGCTCCTTAAAAGATGATACGGACAACTCATTGCGAAGCTGTCGAGCTAATAAAGAACGTAGACTGCGCTCTGTGCGTATTCCTGCGTGTATCTCTGCTAAACCCAGTTCAACAAGGAAGGCGAGTCGCGCCATTTGGCTATCCGGTAGATAAGTTAGTGTGGAAAGCCGGGGAGTGATCCATGATTCTAGATCCTGGAGCACGATCTTTCGATTCATATATTCATTTAATTTTAGGACTATCTCTGAAGAAGTTGTCATGACCCTATCCCAAGAACCTAATTGGGTACCACCTAATATTATAAGACAGTTGTTTAACAGTTTGGAGATCGTTGAACGCGTCCGACGTGGCGAGCTTAGGCATCGTATTGGTGATTATGATACACATCTTAATCAGCGTCAACGCCAAAGGCTTCGCTTAAACTATAGTCTCAACGAACCTCGATGCACTAGGAGTCAAATTGTACTATTTACTACTCTCGCTGGGGATCTCATAGCGCTCGCTCACCAGTACAGACGTCCCGACGGGACTTTGGGGGGTAGTGGAATGCCTGATCCCAAATGGCTCTTATTAGATGGCCAGATATTCGCTACTAAGCAAACTTGAGGTAAAAGCGTCCTCTCATATTTGTTTTTTTAGTCTCCTCCTCCAGCCACCGGCTGAACTCTGCCTCCGGCTCGTCGACGCCTAGCTCCGCCGCGGCGCGGCGTCGACTGTGGATGCCGGCGCTGACCAGTATGCGCTCGTCTTCGACCAGACGGCTGCGGTCGAGTGGCAGCAACGGTCCCCAGTTCACGCGCACGCGATAAGGCGCCAGCGTCTCGCCGGTCTGTTGCTCGTAGATGCGCAACGCCATCTCGCTGCGGCGGCGAAGCGCCGCCTCGCGGATGAGGCGCTTGCGCTGCACCTTCTTGAGCAGCGGGTCCATCTCCATCTGCAACGCCACGCCCGACAGGTTCTGGCGGTTCTCGCCGAAGGCCGTCCGCGGCGACTCCGCGAGGTCGTGCAGCGTTCGGTAGATGAGATCGACGTAGTCAGCGTGCAAGCGGACGCCGCCGCCCTGCAGAAGATCGAGTAGGTACGCCCGCGCGTTCTCCGGCAGCTCCCATACTGCGCCGGGCTGCACGGCGATGTCGTGTGCCTCGGTGATGTTTTCCAGCACTGCGATCGGATTGCCGGAAAGCTCGAGGATCATCGAAAGCTGCGATAGGGCTCGGTTGAGTTCGCGCACCGATTCTTTGATCGGCTCGATATCGGAAGAGCCCCAGAATTGCTTCGGCTGACGGATGTTGGGATAGATGACGAACGGGATAAACCCGTAAGGGTTAGCTTTGCTCTCGATCAGCCTGTTGTCCGCCCAGAGCTCGAAGTCGCCCTCAGTCCATACTTCGACCACCTGGGCATCCCGCGGCCGGCCGAACCGACCCTGCGACCGGAGGCCGTAGAGCATCTCGGCCTCCTCGGCGGTGAGCACATAGCGACTGGCGACGCGCCAGACACGGCTCATGTCGTCGCCGAGCCACCACGCGTATACGCCCTGAACGTCCGGGGCGGAGACACGCACCTTTCGTGACGTAGCGTCCCAAACGACCTTATATGCAGTGTCGCCGAGAACGGCGCAGTCGATCTCCGTATCGAAGTCCAACTGCGCGAGGTTATTGTTCTTACTGACGTCATCCAAAACCGCCTGCGCTCGCCGGGCGCGCTCTTGCGCCTGAGGCGAATCGTCGGCGGGATCGACGGAGATGACGAGGCCGTTCGTGACGTAGGCGGCGGTCTTGTCGATCAGCGCCTTCGCGTAGTTAAAGGTCAGTCGTCGCCTTCGCCGGGGCGGCTCCAGCCACTGTTGGCCGTTGTAAAACGTCAGGTTCTCCTGATAGCGCCGGAGCCGATCCAGGTCTAGCCGGGCGATCTGCTGTGGCAGCGCCTGCCCGGAGCTTGTCGAATGGGCTTGCGTGGACGTTGCTAGGGCGTTCATCCCGCCTTCCTCTCCAGCAGGGGAAGGAAGTCGAGCGAGGAAGAAAGGAGATCGGCTTTCCCGCTCGTCCCTTCGATGGACCTTCTCATGACGCGGAAGACTGTCCGGCGCGAGATGCCGTACCGGCGGGCGATCTCGTTGATCGCCAGGCCCTTACGCCTGAGGCGGACTATCTCCACGTCTCGCACCTCGTTAAACATGCCGCGGGCGCCGCGAGGGTTATCGTAGCGGCATTGCGGCAGCGGGCAGGTGAGACAGGCCGGATGGATGTCGCAGCCGTCGTCCCGGTACGAGTAGTTTTCCGGCAGAGCATCGATACGAAGTTTACGTATTGTCATAGCATCTCCTCCAACTTCGTTTTGCAATCGCTTCTATATACTCAGTGCCGATGTCATTCGGAGGAGCCCTGGCGACGAAGAATCCGAGCACTTGGGCGGCGGATTCTTCGCTTTGCTCAGAATGACATGTAGCGTAAGCCTCTCTTCTTGACGAATCTTCGATGAGGTGGGCTTTGGAGTCATTGCGAGGCTGCTGGAAGCAGTCGAAGCAACCTCAGCTCCAGATAAACGGTTGCCAAGCAAGCTGAGGTTATAGAACGGGCAGAGATTGCTTGCGGAGTTTATCCTGAGGAATCGAAGGGCTCGCAATGACGCTTGTACTCTTTGTAAGCCTTCGACAGGCTCTGTCCAAAGACGGTAGAACATCCGCCTGAGGTGAAGCCGCTCTGGGAAAAGGGTGCCCCTCGACAAGCTCGGGGTGAGCGGAACTGCGACGATAGGGTGTACCTCTCGAACCATGAGCGCTAAGCTCCGTCCTCCCGAATCCTGCCCAAGGCGGTGCGAGGGCCAGTGTCCCGGGCAGCGGCTACTGCCAAAGCGAGGCTCATCAGATAATCGTCGTGGCCTTTGGCCGGATCGACGTAGAAGTTCAGCGTGCGGTTGGGCCGGTAGGCGGCGCGAGTTAGCTCTGCCTCGCGCCAGAATTCGCGATACTCGGGCGAGCCGTCGGTCGCGTACATCCTCAGGCGGCCGGTGTTAACAGCGGCCAGAAGCTCGTAGCCGAGATGCGATTTCGTCTCGGCGGTGAAGCGGAAAGGGCTGACGACGCTCTGCCCCAGCGCCTTCGCCAGGAAGCGAGCGATCGTTTCGCCGAGACCGGTGGCGTCCACGACGACGCGCCGCACCTTCCAGAGTCTGCCGAGCAGATTGGCTAGCGCCGACAATAGTTCGTCGTGTGGCACGCCGCTCCACGCGCGCTGCTCGATTATCTCTAGCCGCGGCTCTTGCAGAAGCGCAGAGCTTTGGGGATAGATAACCCTCGCGATGGTCAATACCGTCGCATCGTGTCCGCTACGCGCACGATGGCCCCTCGACAAGCTCGGGGTGAGCGGATCAGAGATGTCGGCGGAGAGAAAGACTTGACGGGCTTGGCCCAGATGGACGATGTAGGCGTCTTCTTTCGCGATGATCGGCGAAAGGCCGGCCCCCTGGAGCCGCGTCCATAGCCGGCGAAGGCTTATCTTGGCCTGCGGCTGGAACGTGGGCGCGCACTTGATGGAATCGACCGCCCACCTCGCGTTGAGCGCCAGCAGCAGCGCCTCTAACTGCGCCGAAAGCTCGTTCTTGCCGGCCTGGCGGGCCATCATCACAGAGATGCTGCCGCCCTCGCGGTCTACGGCGCAACGTAATATCGCCCGCCCAGCTTCGACCTGATAGGGTCGCAAGGCCGGCCACGGCACGCGTTTCTTAGCGGACTTCGCCGGTGGCTTTTGCATTCTTACTGTCCCCTCGACAAGCTCGGGGTGACCCTTCGACAAGCGCAGGGTGAGCGGAGTGGTTTGCGCTCGTGGTGAGCTTGTCGAATCATGAGCGGGCCTGTGATAGCTTTTAGCGCTCATTTCAACAGCCCCCGTACGATCTCGGTCAAGACCGTTCCCGCCACCAGGAAGAGCAGGCCGTTGATGCGGCCCTTGACCTCGTCCATCTGGCGTTCGAGGCTGCGTAGACGTTCATCGACCGCGGCGCGGAAGGCCGCCGGAGAGCGGACTTCTGCTGCCTCTTCGTCCTTGCCGCTGCGCTGGCCGATACTCTTCAGCACATGTTCGAGGCTTTTAGCCATTGCCGGAAGCCTCCGGCAGCAACAGGCCGCCCACGTCTTCGATCACCGCGGCCAGGTTGTTCGCCAGGTCGCGCTTGGACTTCGGCGATAGGCGGTACTTGGTGGCTACAGCTTTTACCAGTAGTTCGGCCCCCTTGGTCATCAGAGGGATGTCTTCGGGGTGCTCCTCTATCGCTTTGCGCAGTAAAAAGCGGAGGAGCGCTACTTCTTCATCCAGCCCTTCGATATCCAGGGCAGCCTCCAGCTTCAGCCTCTCCGCCTCGCTCAAGGCAGCCTGGTAGAAGCGCCGTGGATTCGGCTGGCGCTTTGTGCTTCTAACGTCTGTTGAGGTCATTTTCTGGCGCCTCCTCTAGGACTGCGAGCAGGGTGACTACGGCATCGGGCGGCAGCTTATTAGCCGCCTCTACGATGCCTAGCAGAAGGCAATAGGCGGCGGCCTCCCATCTCTTCTGTTGGCATACCTAACTCCTTAGCGATGTAATAGCTGGCGCACGATCAGCGCCGTTGTCGCAGCGGTGCCTAGAAAAAGAAGAAGGTGAGCCAAGAGCCACGACGCCGGCTCTGGAGAAGGGAAGTCGAGGCCGTCTTGGGAGGCTAAATAGAGATCGATGGAATAGATCCGCTCGACGAAGATACCGAGGTTCACCGTTGCGAGGATAGCTGCGCTCACTCGGCGCACTAGCGTGACGGAGCGTCTGAGGTAAAACGCGAAGTAGGCCGCGTTGCCGCCCGCGCAGGCCATAGTGGCCGAGTCTTGCGCCAGCACTAAGCCATCGTCGATACTTAGCACCCATATCCTCCCTCTCTATAGCTTGTTGTGAGGTAAGAATAGAACGAATGTTCTAGAAAGTCAAGGATATGTTGGCACGTAGAACGAAGAAATTTTGTACTGTGGTTATAAGTTAGCTAAGCCAGGGCCACTGTCTTTAACCGCGTTATGCAATCCCCGCTCACCCCGAGCCCTTCGGCAAGCTCAAGATGTACTTGTCGAGGGGCGTTGCTAGTCATTGCGAGCGAAGTCCGCCTCGGTGGGCCTTTCGGCCAGCTCAAGATAAACTCCGCGAAGCAATCTCTGTCCGTTTCATTACGCTGAAATACATGGCTGAACTTTTTGGTTGCCGAGAGATCGCTTCGGTCGCTTATGTGACACTCGGGCGGTTCACGAACCGCCCGAGTGTGTTCTATGGCATTCTGAGGAGCAATGGACGAAGATCCGTACTCAGAGACTAAAGCCAAAGTTACGGATTCTTCGCGCAGTTTATGCTGAGCGAAGCGAATTACTCAGAATGACATGAGCAAAGTTGAGGTCAGTTAAGGGTTGCGGTGTAAACCGGGAAGGAAGGACTGATGGTCCGGTTCCCAAAGGAACGTGTGGAGGGTCTCGAAGGGACTGATGACGCCGTCTCTATCCCGAGCGCGCACGTGAAACGTGTAGTGGCCGGGGCTCGGTATGTAGAAAGCGGCATTGGCGCCTTTGGCAAATTCACTCCACTCAGGCCTGCGTTCTTCCGTATAGCCGTGTAGATAGACAATCTCGGGCGATCCGGGTATCGGTTGCCATCCCTCTAAATAGTGGGAGAACTCAAGGTCGGCAAGAGGGGTCGTGTTATCGGCGCCCCTCCAGCCGAAGCTTACGGCAAAGTCGCCCGGCGCCGAGCTATTCGTCATCCTTATGCCATGGGCTGTGGGCGCAGCCCCATTGACCAGCCGTTCCAACAGCGTCTTGCGGATCGACGGCAACAAAGCGTATACGCGCGCTCCCGGACATTCGGTTGAGCCGACGTCGCGGTGGCCGGGCACGTTGTACAAGCCGCGCGTCCATTCACTGCTGGAGCGCAAAAAGTCCGACACGGCGTTGGGCTGGATACTGTGGCGGCGGCATTCGAATTCGGCATAGGTGAGAAGAGCGTTGTACATGTTCTCAGGGAGGTCGAACTCCTGGAAGTTGCCGATCAGCGAGACTCCGGCCGTGCTGTAGTTGTGGCTTGTGGCGTGGCCGGCGGCTACATCCTCGCTCAGGATCTCTCGATGCCACTGCGGATCGTACTGGTTGCCCTCACGCCCGTAGCGCCCCTCATAGATCTGGCCGTCGTTGCCGATAAGCGCGTTGTAGCCGATATCGCCCCAGCCAAGCGTCCGCGCGTGATAGGCGTAGACCGCACGCACCTCGGCGGCCGGGTCGCCGTAGTCATTTGTGGTTGCGGTGTGATGCACGACGACTTTCTTGACAGGCACATACATACGCCTCCACGCTTCCTGGCCGTCGTTGCCCAGACGCAGGCGCTCGTCGGCGCCCCACTGCTCGCGTGTGATGACTGCCGGGCGTTGCACGGCGGTGAGGGCCGGGCTGGCTTCGAGCGCTTGCGTTTCCAAGCGCGGAAGCTGTGGGCCGTCGGCCGAGTTGATGAAAACAACGCCTACTCTCGGAGCGGACGAGCCGCCGGGTAACGAGACCCTGTACTGCACGTACGAATGGCGGTCGGCGCTTGCTAAGTTGCTAAAGACCTCGCCGCGCGGGTTTTCGTCGTGATCTGCTTCGACCTGGAGATCATGCCAGTCAGACCACTGCTGGCCGTCGAGCGACGTTCGCAATTCGAACGCCGGCTCAGGTTCTTGATGCGACCAACGTAGAGCTACGTAGGTAAAAGGGAAGCTGGAGACTACTTCGGGCGAAGTGAAGGTCTCACCGCCCGATCCGAGACTAAAGGGCGCGATTTGGGGACTGTCGACTTCGCTAATGAGGACTTCGATTATGGGCGGGAGGTCTGGTGTTTGAGCTTCGGTGGTCGTCAGCCGCCTGCCTAGCAGCACGATAACACTGCCGCCGGCGGCGAATACGCCGGCATCCCTTAAGAACTTGCGACGGCTTAGCTTCCTCCCCTTGCCCCAACCCATACAAAGCTGATTATATAACAAACCGGCTAAAACCAGCCGCGGCGTCTTAGATAAAAAGCGATGCCTGCACCAACGGCAACCATTAGCCCTATGGCGAACGCGTAACCGTATTGCCATTCTAATTCCGGCATGTTCTCGAAATTCATGCTGTATACGCCGGCAATTACGGCGATGGACATAAGTATTATGGATGCGGACGTTAGTACTTTCAGGATTTGATTTAACTCATTCGAGGCGAGCGATAAGGAGACCTGGAGGTTGCTGAGAAGCTCGCGCTGGAGTGTCAGCGACTCATTGAGCCGCAGCAAGTGGTCATGGATGTCCGTGAAGTAAGCGGCCAACTCCGGATGACGCACGAGCCGCTCGCTCCGCAATATGTGGTCGACTACGTCTCGTTCGGGGGCGATCACGCGACTCATGGTAAGCAAGTCCCGCCGTACCTCTACTAGCTCCCGTGGCAGGTCCCGTTTAGCTGTGTCGAAAAGCTTCTCCTCCAATCCCTCTACAACCTCGCTCAGCGCTTCGACTGTCGGAAAATAGTCATCGACTACCGCGTCTAGCAGAGCGTACAGAAGGTAAATAGGGCTGGCGTCCTTAGCTAAATGCGAGTGGCTTTCCCAGCGGCGGCGCGCCTCTTCTATATCGGGTAGCGGTCCCTTGTGCGACGACACAAGGTAGTCGCTGCCGACAAAGATGTCTAACTCGGTAGTTTTTATATCCTCGTCTTCGTAACGAGCGGTATATGTAACCACGAACTCATAGTCTTCGTAGGCGTCTACTTTCGGCCGTTGATTCACTCGGAGAGCATCTTCGATGGAAAGCGGGTGCCAGCCGAAGCGCGCGGCTAGCTCATTCATCTCCTCTGGGGTCGGGTCCTGCGCATCGATCCAGAGGATCTCTGTGGCTGTGCCAATCGCAGTCGGTGGCACAGTATCAGTGGGCGATGGCGAAAGAACTTTTAGCATTTACTACTGTCCATCGACTCGATCCACACGCGCCAGCGGCCATCGCTCTTGATAAGATTGGCCGTTTCCCGAATGGGCACGTCGCCATCGGCACGGGCGATCTCGATAGTGGCTTCGTTGCCTGCCACCGACACTGATACTATTTCAAGATTTTCGATTTTGAAGCCGCGGCTAGGTAAGTCTCTTTCCAGGGCTTCTGCTGTAGGTTCAGTGCCGAAAGTGTTGACGGTTATAAGCTGGGCAAGCTTATTAAAGTCCTGGTTGTTGACGGCATCGACCGTCTCAAGGAGAGTATCGCGGACGTCTTCCTCCGTATTACTGCTTCGCCACAGGCGAGGGTTAGGATCGTGAGCGCTGTGCCTAATAGGACAGCAAAGCAAAACGTACTTCTGCCGGCCATCGATCAAACCGCGCTGTGCTGTTTCAGCAGTTCTAAGAATGTCTGTTCATCGAGAAGTTTGATCCCATAGCGTTCGGCCTGTTGAAGCTTGGATCCGGGCGAATCGCCGACCACGAGATAATCGGTCTTGCGCGTGAGGCTGGAGCCGATATCGCCGCCGAGCTCTTCGACTATCGCTTCTGCGCGACTGCGCGGGAACGTCGAAAGCGTCCCCGTAATGACAAACGTCTGTCCGGTCAACGGGCCTTCCTTCGGCGGCTTGACCTCTTCCTCCATCCGTACGCCGCCTTTGCGAAGCTTCTCGATGATCTCAAGGTTGCGTTCGTCGTGGAAGAAGCGGTAGACGCTCTCGGCGATACGCGGGCCGATGCCGCCAGCGCTCATCAACTCCTCAACACTTGCGCTGGCTAGCGTGTCGATGCTGCCGAAGCGCGCGGAGAGCCGTTCCGCCATCTCCCAGCCAACGTGCCGGATGCCCAAAGCTCCCAGTAGCCGTGAAAGCGATCCCTCCTTGCTCTTCTCGATCTGGTCTAGGATGTTCTGCGCCAGCTTATCGCCCATGCGGTCGAGCGTCAGGAGCTTCTCTTTCGTCAGGAAATAAACGTCTCCGGGGTCCGCTACCAGGCCTGCTCTTAATAAAGCGGAACTCCACCGTTCGCCAAGACCTTCGATATCCATGACGCCCACAAAATGCTCGAGCGAGCGGAAGGCCTGGGCCGGGCAGGCGCGGTTGGTGCAGTAGCGCATCGCCTCGCCGGGCAGGCGTACGGTCGGCTCGCCGCAGGACGGGCAGAGTTCAGGCGGCACGTACGGTTGCTCTTCGCCCGTGCGGCGGCTTATCACCGGCGCAACGATTTGCGGGATAACCTCGCCTGCCCTATGTACGACCACAGTATCGCCGATGCGGATGTCCTTGCGATGGATGTCGTCTTCGTTGTGCATTGTCGCCAGCTTGACGGTCGCGCCGCCGATGTTCACCGGCTCTAGGATCGCGTACGGGTTCAGCGAACCGGTGCGCCCCACGTTTACGCCGATATTTATCAGTTTCGTCGTGGCTTGCGTCGGCGGGAACTTATAGGCGATGGCCCAGCGCGGCTCCCGACCGACGACGCCGAGCTGGCGCTGGAGTTCGAAGTCGTCGATCTTAACCACCATGCCGTCGATCTCGTAGTCGAGTTCGTGGCGGCGGTCCACCCACTGCTGGTAGTAACGTTCGGCATCTTGCAGCGTGTCAGTCTGAGCGATGTGCGGGTTCACGCGGAAGCTCAGCGTCTTAAGCCAGTTCAGCGCCTCCCACTGGCCGCTTAACTCCGTACCGTCTTCGGTCCAGCCCACCGCGTAAGCCCAGAAGTTAAGCGGCCGCTTGGCAGTGAGGCGCGGGTTTTTTTGGCGCAGTGAGCCGGCGGCCGAGTTGCGGGGATTAGCGAAGAGTCGCTCGCCCTTGTCGGCCAGTTCCTGGTTCAGCTTCTCGAAGCCCTGCTTGGACATATATACTTCGCCGCGCACTTCGAAGCTGGTGGGGAGTTTTTTGGCCGAGACAACGTCCGGAATACTACGGATGGTACGCAGGTTCGGTGTGATGTTTTCGCCGCGTAGCCCGTCGCCTCGGGTTGCGCCCTGCACGAAGCGGCCGTTTTCATAGACCAGCGCCACCGCCAGGCCGTCGATCTTCGGCTCGCAGACCATTGAGAAGTGGTCGGTATCGACCAGCCTGACCGCGCGGGCGTACCAGGCTTCCAGGTCTGCCATGTTGAAGGCATTCGCCAGCGAAAGGAGCGGTATCCGGTGCTGGACGACGCCGAACGCCTCAATGGGTGCGCCGCTCACCCGCTGCGTCGGCGAATCCGGGGAGATTAGCTCGGGATGTTCGCTCTCGATCTGTCGGAGCTCGCGCATAAGCTGGTCGTATTCGGCATCGCTTATCTCCGGATCGTCGAGCGCGTAGTAGCGGTAGTCGTGATAGCGGATCAGCGAGTGCAGCTCTTCGGCGCGCTGCTGCGCATCGTATACTTCCATCCCTTGCGACATGGTTTGCTCCTGTGTTCAGTATAGCAGAGCGCGCCTTTGTCTCGAAGAAGTTTCGTGATCCGGCATATGCTAAAATGGCGCTGTGAAATTAGCCATTATCGACTACGGCGCAGGCAACCTCTTGAACGTAGCGCGCGCCGTTCAGCACATCGGCTACGAGCCGTTGATCACGTCATCGCCGGATGACGTGATCAACGCGGACGTTGTGATCCTGCCGGGCGTCGGCGCGACCGCCGATACGGTCGCCACCCTTCGCCGTAAAGGGCTCGATATGGCCATCGCTGGGTCCGTTTCGTCGGGCAGACCGTTCATGGGCGTATGCGTCGGCCTTCAGGTCCTTTTCGAGACGAGCGATGAAGGTGGAGAGCACGATTGCCTCGGCATCCTGCCCGGCCGCGTGCGCAAGCTGCCTGGTGGGCAGAAGGTGCCGCATATCGGCTGGAACCAGCTGCGGCAAGTCCGCCCTCACCCAATCCTCACCGACATCGACGACGGCACCAACTTCTACTTCGTGCACAGCTACTACGCGGACGCCGCCGACCGCTCTCTGGTCGTGGCGGAGGTCGATTATGGGGTCGCCTTCCCGGCCGTTATAGCCAAAGATAACGTCGTGGCGACACAGTTTCACCCCGAAAAGAGCGGCCAGACCGGCCTTCGTATCTATGGAAACTTCTTGCGCTCAGCCGCCACTTCTCGAGTCTGAACTCTCCGTCATTGCGAGGCCGCTGTAGGCGGCCGAAGCAATCTCAGTCCCGATAGACGGAAGCCAAATCAAGCCGGCGTTTAGAACGGGCAGAGATTGCTTCGCGGAGTTTATCCTGAGCCTGCCGAAAGGGCTCGCAATGACCTGGTGCAGATTGGAGGGCTGGAATAGATCCCCCTGTCGTGGCATGCTGTATTACATGGAACTGATCCCCGCCATTGACATCCGCGGTGGACGCGGCGTCCGCCTATACCAGGGCGACTACGACCGCGAGACGATCTTCGCCGACGATCCCGCGGAAGTGGCAGCGCGCTTTCAGGACGCAGGCGCTACGCGCCTCCATGTAGTGGATCTCGACGGCGCGCGCGAGGGGTGGCCCGTAAACGGCGATGCGATTACGCGCATTCTTCAGACGGTTACCGTGCTGATCGAGGTCGGAGGCGGCCTGCGGAACGTGTCGGACGTCGAGGCCACCCTCAGCGCCGGCGCCGACGCGGTCGTCCTGGGAACCGCTGCCGTCAAGGATAGGGACTTCCTTGCCCAAGCGCTCGGCAAGTTTCCGGGTCAGATCATCGTCGGCATCGACGCTCGTGATGGGCTGGTTGCTGTCGAAGGCTGGCGACAAACTTCGCAGATGTACTTCGTCGAACTAGCTCAGGAGATCGCTAAGATGGGCATAGAGCGCTTTATCTATACCGACATACTAAGTGACGGCACGCTCGATGAACCGAACTTCACGGCTATCGCCGAGCTTATCGATTTTTTGCCGACGGCGGAGATCATCGCGTCCGGAGGCGTATCGCGATTTGATCACATAATGCGTCTCAGGGATCTCGGCGCGTCCGGGGCGATAGTCGGTCGGGCCGTGTACACCGGCGACATCGATCTGAAGCAAGCGCTAAGCGAATTAGCGAAACTTCCCTCGTGAAGACCCAAGAAGTAATCGAACGGCTGCAGGCGCTTGCCAGCCCAGCTAATCTCGAAGGCATGGTGCGCTACGGCATTTCGGTCGAGAACGCGCTGGGCATATCGCATCCCCCGCTGAAGAGCCTGGCGCGCGAGATCGGCCGCGATCACTACCTGGCCCAAGAGCTGTGGGCTACCAGCGTTAAGGAAGCGCGTCACCTTGCGAGTCTGCTCGAAGACCCGAAGCGGGTGACTGAGGAGTAGATGGAACGCTGGGCTTCCGACTTCAACTCTTGGGACATCTGCGACGATTGTTGCGGCCTCTTCGCCCGTACACCGTTCGCATATCAGAAAGCTTTGGAGTGGAGCGAACGCGAGGAGGAATTCGTCAAGCGGGCCGCTTTCTCGCTGATAGCCCGCCTCGCGATGAAGTCCTCTAGGACGTCTGATGAACAGCTCGAATCGTTCCTGCCAGTCATCGTTAGAGAATCTACCGACGATAGGAACATGGTCCGCAAGGCCGTCAACTGGGCGCTGCGCCAGATCGGTAAGCGCCACGCCAGGCTAAACGCCAAGGCCATCGAAACCGCCCGCCAAATCAAAGCGCTTGATTCTCGCAGCGCCCGCTGGATCGCCTCCGACGCGCTGCGTGAACTGACCGGCGAGGCCGTCCAGGTGCGTCTGCAGAGGCGCGTCAAAGTTTAGCAATGGTCTGGGCAATCGCTATCGCTACGACTTTCGTAGGAGGCGTAAGCATGGGCATCACCGGCTTCGGCTTCAACCTGCTGGTGATACCCATCCTGGCCTTAACCTGGGACGTCAAAGCGGCCATCGCGGCCGGCATGCTCTTGGGCCTGATGTCAAATGTTCCGCTCTTGATCCAAGTGCGTTCGCATATCCAATTCAGGTCCGTGTTAATCCTGCTCATCGGCACTGCCGTCGGCACACCGGTCGGCCTGGCGATGCTTATCCTGATCGACGCCAATGCTCTCAAGCTCTGGGTCGGCGCAGTCGTTATCGTAATGGCGGTCCTTTTCGCCATCGCGCCGCACCTGCGCTTCCGCACGGAGAGCACCCGGGCCGGCCTCGGCGCGGGGCTGATGGGTGGCGTGCTTGGCGGAAGCACGGGCATAAACGGCCCGCCTATCGTGTTCTACCTGATGGGCCGGGAAGGCGGCATCGAGGACTTCCGCGGCACGATCATGGCGTACTTCATCCCCGCGGGCGCTATGACGCTAATCGGGCTGGCCGTGGCTGGCAGGATCACCGGCGAGGTGCTCGTTGTCGTCGCTCTCAGCCTGCCCGCTCTGTTTCTCGGCCTCCTTATCGGCACGAAAGTGCGACGGCGTTTACAGCCGGAGGCTTTCCGCAGCGTTGTCTTGGGCACGCTGGTCCTCACCAGTCTTGCTATCATCGTGTCGGTTGTGGCCGGTTAGAAGTGGTCTGGATAATCGCCATCGCCGCCGTTTTCCTTGGCGGCGTTTGCCAGGGGCTAACCGGTTTCGGTTTCGGCCTGATCGTTGTGCCGATATTGGCGCTAGTCTGGGATGTGAAAGGCGCTGTCGTCCTCGGCATGCTTCTGGGAATGGTCTCGACGATTCCGCCGCTTTTCGAAGTGCGATCGCAGGTGCGCTTCCGGCCGGTCTTCGCGCTCCTTGCAGGCACAGCCGTCGGCACGCCCCTCGGCGTCATCATGCTTGTCCTCGTTGACGCCGACACGCTCAAGCTCTGGGTGGCCTCCGTCGTTGTCTGCCTAGCCCTCGTTTTCTCCTTTACCCAGCGCCTACGCCTTCGCAGCCAAGCCCTAGGCACAGCGCTCGGCATCGGCACGATAAGCGGCGTGCTGCGTGGGAGCACCAGCATGGGAGGGCCGCCGATCGCCTTCTACCTTCTGGGCCGCGAAGAAGGTACGGAGCAGTTTCGCACGACCTTCCTCGCGTATCTTTTGCCAGCGACGGCGATGGCCCTTACGGGCTTTTTCGTCGCCGGCAAGGTGACTCCGGAAGTGGTCGCCGTTTCCGCGGTTAGCCTGCCAAGCCTCTTCATCGGGCTGCGGGTGGGCGCTCGTGCCCGCCACGGGCTCCAGCCGAGCGCCTTTCAAGCCGTCGTGCTAGCCATCCTCGTCATGACCAGCGGCGCGGCTATAGCCTCGGTAGTGGTGGGCTAGATTCGGCCGTAATAGAATGATATAGCCATGCTTACCAAGCGCATTATCCCTTGCTTCGACGTCAATTGCGGCCGTGTGGTCAAAGGCGTGTCATTCGTCGGGTTGCGGGACGCCGGCGATCCAGTCGAACTCGCCGCCGCCTACGAGACGCAGGGTGCCGACGAACTGGTTTTCCTTGACATAACCGCTTCGCACGAACGGCGCGATACCGTCACTGATATGGCGAAGCGTGTCGCCGAGCAGGTGTTTGTCCCTTTTACGATAGGCGGTGGCATCCGCAACGTCGACGATGTCCGGCGCATGCTTGAGTCGGGCGCCGATAAGGTCTCCTTGAATACCGCGGCTGTCGAAAATCCCGATTTGCTTTCCAAAGGCGCTGAACGCTTCGGCGCTCAGTGCCTTGTCTTGGCACTAGATGCCAAACGTGTTGCCCCTGGACGCTGGGAGGTCTATACCTATGGTGGCCGCCAGCCCACCGGCTTGGACGCCATCGAATGGGCGAAGCGCGGTGTCGAACTCGGCGCGGGCGAATTGCTCGTGACGAGCATGGACGCCGACGGCCATCAGACCGGATACGATGTCGATCTGCTACGCGCCATCAGCGAGGTCGTACCGGTGCCCGTCATTGCTTCCGGCGGCGCGGGTGGGCCGGAGCACATGTACGACGCCATCGTCGATGGCAAGGCGGATGCAGTGCTAGCCGCCAGCATCTTCCACTACGGCACGTACACGGTACGTCAGGTTAAGGACTATCTCGCCGGCCGCGGCCTGCCGATGCGAGTTTAGCGAGAGGACAACGATATGCTCGATTACAAAGACAACGGCCTTATTCCCGCCATCATCCAAGACGCCGACAACGGCGACGTCCTGATGCTCGGCTACATGAACGAGGAGTCGATACAGCGCACGTTGGAGTCGGGCCAGGTGTGGTTCTACAGCCGTAGCCGCCAGGAGTTGTGGCACAAAGGCGCGACCAGCGGCAACTTCCTCAACTTGCGCGAGATAAGCGTGGATTGCGACGCCGATGCGCTGCTCGTGAAGGTCGATCCGGTCGGGCCGGTCTGCCACACCGGCAACCGCAGCTGCTTCTACCGCCCGCTCTCTGAACTCGCGGAAGCGATGCCTTAGCCCTTCAGGCCCCGCGTCCGCGGGAGGCATGTTATACTGATCTCTTGGAGGGGTGTCTGAGTGGTTGAAAGAGCCGCTCTCGAAAAGCGGTGTGCGCGTCAGTGCACCGTGGGTTCGAATCCCACCCCCTCCGCCATCAAATACCGAAAGTAGCAGTAAGCGACGATCTTCCGCTTCTTTCCGAGCACGTACTCTATCAATTGCTAACGGTTGCTAACAACCCTTTCTGGATTTGGACAGCGGATTTTTAGCTAGGAGGTTCGAAATGCGGTTTATGGTCATAGTAAAAGGTGATGAAAAGTACGAGGCAGGCGCTATGCCCACCGAGCAAGAGCTAGCAGACATGGGCAAATTCAACGAGGAGCTGGCCAACGCCGGCAAGATGCTTGCGGGTGAAGGGCTGCACCCGACCTCGAAGGCCGCCCGCATCACGTACTCGGGGGACCATCGCACGGTTATCGATGGACCGTTCGCAGGCGCCAAAGAGCTCATCGCCGGTTTCTGGATAATCCAGGCCGACTCCTTGCAGGAGGCTGTCGACTTGATGAAGCGTGCGCCGTTCCGCGAGGGCGACGTCGACATCCGCCAGGTGTTCGAAGCTGACGACTTCGGCGACGCGTTCACGCCAGAGCTGAGGGAGCAAGAGGAGCGCATACGCAGGCAGGCAGAGGGCCGTCAGTAGGACCCAGGCGCGGGCTCCCCGGGATAGTCATCGGCGTTGGTAAGCCTTGTACCCCTGCATATAACCTGATGAGTAGTGTCCAGTCGTTCTGGGCGCGAAGCAAACTTATTCGCTCTGGTGTGATCGCAGGTAGTGCGGCCGGTCTTGTCATCGGCGGTATTGGTAGCCGCCTGATCATGCGAGTGGTTGCGCTCGTCGATGAGTCGAAAAGGGGGAGGCTGACAGATTCCGGAGCGACTGTTGGTCAGTTCACGCTGGAAGGAACATTAACCCTATTATTACTTTGCACCATTGTAGGCGCATTCGGAGGTATTGCTTATCTGCTGCTTCGTCGGTGGATACCTTCGTTCGCACCTCGAGGAATCACTTTCGGCGCGGGGCTTTTCATTCTGCCCGGTATGCTCGTTTTCAATGAAGCCAACCCCGATTTCCAAGTTTTTACGCCTGTCCTGCTTTTCTTGTCCTTTTCATTGCTGTCTTTCTGCTATACGGGGTGACGGTCGCAAAGCTTGCCGATCAACTGTTGCCTAACGCCTCCAAGGCTCTAAAAGTTGGACGTCGGGCAATGGCGATAGGGTGTATTATCATCATCGCAATCGTTGGTTTCACCCTGGCAGTTGCGGAGGCATAAAGGAACATGAGGGCAGTTGTCTCGCAGCGGATGGAAGCGGAGGCTGTGCAGTTCAGGCTGAGATTCGATAGGACATTAGCGGCATCGCACCGTGGGTTCGAACCCACCCTTCCACTAAGAGGCCCTTGCCATGATTAGCCCCCGCATCCAGTACGCCAAGACGAGCGATGGCGTACGCATCGGCAGGTTTCGACCCCGTAAGCCCACGCCAACCGAAATAGTACGAAGGTTGTGTTCTCTCTACCCTTAATGGTATCCTTGCGAAGGCACGCGTTCCGCACTTCTTCCTCATATGGATTAGCACTCCCGGACCGTATTTGTAGAACAGCGCTCGCCTCGCCGGTCATGAGAAATAAATCGGTTTGTATCGATCTTCATCGCGATCAGCGTAGAACCTGGACCGTGACGGGTTGACAGCATCCTTCTTATTTCCGCAAAGACGGTCGTTCGGCGTTATGCGGGAGTCTCAGTACCGATTATACTGGTCAGCTAACCTGCTCTCCGATACGGCTCAATGGACGCAGCTAGCGCTTTACGCGTGGATTATATTTCAGTTCACGGACTCGCCGGTATTCGTTGCCGTATATACCGTTTGTCGGTTTCTGCCGAAGTTTGTGGTATCTCCAATTGCCGGGGTACTGGCGGACCGCGTCAACCGGCTATCTCTGCTAAGAGTTTCGCAATTCACAACGTTCGCCTTAAGCTTGGCTCTTGCCCTCGCTTTTTCTCTTGGTGTTTACAATGAATGGCTTCTGCTCGGCATAAGCGGCCTCATTGGCGCCAATTTTGCCTTCGATCAGCCGGCCCGGCGTTCTTTGTTGCCCGCCATCGTAGGAAGGCGTGATTTACTCTGCGCAGTATCCCTCGATAACTCTGCTTTTAATTTGGCCGTGATCTTGGGCCCGATCTCGGCGGCGTTCTTGCTAGGCACTGGTGGAACTGCTGCGGCCTTATACGCCGTTGCCGTGCTGTACGCCGCTGCCATAGTAGCGCTGCTGTTTATGCAATCGATCTCACAGGTTTCTAAAGTGATTCAAAATGCCTCGGTTGGCACTCATATCCTGGATGCTTTTAAGTACTTAAGGAAAACGCCCAAAGTAAGCTGGCTGCTTTTAGTATCGTTCCTACCAGGTTTTTCTGATCGCTTCTTCGTTCTGTTTTTGCCGCTTTTGACTAACGAAGCTCTGGGAATCACAAACGCAAGCGATGACCAGATGGCGCTCATCCGCGGCCTGGGAGCGATCAGCGGAGGAGTGATGCTGGCTACCTGGGGGCAACTCGACTTCCGGGGAATTATCACGCCTCTCGCTTTGGCTTGTGCTGCCGCATCTGCCCTATTTATCCTTACGCCCTGGGTTGCACTTTCGCTCGCGATCCTCGGAGCTGCTGGTCTCTTAAGAGCGGTCCTCTCATCAACTGCAACGACCATGCTTCATACATCGATACCGGATGGGCTCCGTGGTCGTATGATGAGTATCTAGGGTAAGCTAGCTTAGATCTGCCCCATTACTAAAACCTGGCCAGATAGCTCTCTTTGTAGTCCAACCTCACTTTTGACCCCGAGGTGCTTTTTGCGACGCGTTACATTTTGTTGCCTCCAAGGCTTTGCGCAAGAAAAATTCATCTTTCCGTAAGTCGCTTAAGACATTCGCAATATTTAGCAACTAGGGTTACGGGTAGATATCTAAAGGGAGCGTAGTATGGAAATCTTTGGTGAACTGGAGTGGGTACTATCCGAACTTTATCCGTACCGATGGCCAATAGCGATAGTTCTTGGTTTAGCGGGGGCTGTTGGTCTCGCTGTCGCTTATAGGGCTGGCTTACACTTTGTCTTGTGGCGGCATAGGCTTGCCGCGGCGCTTATCGGCATCCCTCTTCTTATAGCAGCCGTACCTGTGGGCATCTACACGCTTTCGCCGCTTTTCGAAAGGACACATTTGGATGAGGCGAGCCCTCTAGCCGTAATGGCCGACTCGTCGAGCATGCAGGGTGATACTGCGCCTACTTCGCCCGAGCCTGAAAGTAGCGGTGTTAACGCCACAACCTTCGCTCCTCGCGTAGTATACGAAGGGGAGTTTCACGGCGCGGACGATTTTCACTTCGGCCGGGGTCAAGCTCGTATCATCGAGGCTGAGCCGGGCCGTCATGTATTACGGTTCGAGAATTTTTCCGTACGCAACGGCCCCGACCTAGTCGTCTACCTTTCCACCGAAGCCGACGACTACAGCGGCGATTCGCTGGAATTGGGTAAGCTGAAGGCGACCGATGGCGCGTTCAACTACGACATCCCTGAGGGCACGGACATCTCGCGGTATAAGAGCGCGGTTGTCTGGTGCAAGCCGTTCGGCGTGTTGTTCGCGGTGGCGCCGCTCTTTGCTAGCTAGGCTTTGCCTCGCTTAGCTGTCTTTTGAGTTCGTCGACGGTTGCGCGGCGCCAGGTGTGCCAGTTCTCGCGCTGGTATTTGGCAGAAGCGGTTGCCCGTTCTTCCTGCGACAGGTCTTGAAATAGCGCGCGCATCTTAGGCCCTTCCTCTTCCGCGAAGCGAGAACGCTCGATCCAGTGCATGAGGTATCTGTGATCGTTGGTGTAGAAGACGAATACCGGGATCGACTCGAACTCACCGTTCTTGAGGAATTCGGCCATAGCATCCTTGTTCTGATCGCGCTCCAAAATGCGTAGCTCCATCCCGCTCGCCTCGGCGATACGCGCCATCACCGGCACTTCTCGATAGCAGTCGGGGCACCAGTCTTCGGTGATGATCAGCACTTTCGTTGGCCCGTCTTGGCGACCGACGATTGCCTTGAAATCTCTGACGTCATCATCGCTCAGGTCAGTACCTCCGTAGTTATGGTCGAACCTATCTGTGACCTTGCTGTAACTTTCTATCGACTCGCGGTATTGCTCGTACGTCTTGCCGGAGGCGAACCGTTCGGAGGTTACGACGCTCTCTTTGGGGGCAACCATGCTCAGGCTCCTTTCGTAACTATCTAAGCTATTAAGGAAATCATATCACAGCTGATTAGGCCTATATTGATCACGAAGATACGAAGATGAGAGATTCGAGCGTTTCATTGAGAGACGTTCATTACCGAGAATTTGCTATAATAATGTATCTTCTATATTTCTCGTAGATATATGCGAGGCTATGAGGTCGATAAAATGCTAAGGAGGAGTCCTGTATGTTAGATGTAAGAGATCTGGTGCACCCCGATAAGGGTCTAGTAAGCCGTCGTCTTTTTGTGGATCGGGAGATTTATGAACTCGAACTGGAGCGCATATTCGCTCGTTGCTGGAACTATCTTGGCCATGAAACCCAGATCCCCAACCCAGGCGACTTCATGGCCTCGTACATCGGCGAAGACCCGGTGCTGGTAATACGCGACTCCCGCGGCAAGATCAACGCCTTCCTCAACACTTGCCGCCATCGTGGAATGCGCGTCTGCCGCGCCGATGCAGGCAACGCCGCCGCCTTCACCTGTACGTACCATGGCTGGACGTACGGTAACGATGGCAAGCTAGTGGGTGTTCCCGGCTACAAAGAGTACTACTACGAAGAACTCAACATGGAAGAGTGGGGCCTTGTCCCGGTCGCGCAGGTCGACAGTTTTCACGGCTTGATCTTCGGCACTTTCGACCCGACCGCGCCTTCGCTGCAAGAATATTTAGGCGATGCGGGACAGTACTTGGCCGCGATGGTCGACCGCGTTGAGGGCGGCTCTGAGGTCGTCGGCGGTACATTCAAATGGGTTATGCCCTGCAACTGGAAGTTCGCCGCTGACAACTTCGTCGGCGACAACTATCACGTGCCGGTGACCCACATCTCCGCGATGAAGTCCGGCCTTTCGCCGAACCGGCGTCCCGGCTTCCGGGCGCTACAGGCCAGCACAGATAACGGGCACGGCTTCATCGGCAGGCCGAACCCGGGCGACGACCGGGAGGTCTTCCCCGGCCAGCAGTTCTCGCCGATCCAGGCCTACGCCCAGTCAATCGAAGAGAAGCGGGAAGAGTACCTCGGTTCGTGGTCGCGGTTGTACCAGCCCGGCGTAGGGACGATCTTCCCTAACCTCTCGTTCGAGGCGTTTACCCTGCGCGCTTGGATGCCGCGAGGCCCAGACAAGACCGAGGTCTGGTCGTGGTGCTTCCTGGACAAGCACGCTCCTGAGGAGATCAAGCGAGAGATGCATTTCTTCCACCAGCGCCGGTTTGGCCCGGCGGGGAGTTTCGAGCAAGACGATGGCGAGAACTGGAACATGACTACTGCTTCCAGCATGGGGTGTGTGAGCAGGCGTCACGACTTCAACTATCAGCTTGGCCTAGGTCACGAGCGGTTGCATGAAGAGCTGCCCGGCATGCTAGCTGACGGCCCAAGCGAGCACAGCGCCCGCCGGATGTACAAGCGCTGGCTGCAGCTAATGACCGCTGATAGCTGGGCTGAAGTCGCGGCAAAAAGTTAATCCTCAAGACGATAGTCTAAAAAGGAGCCTTATTAAATGCTTTACTTGAGCCGCGATGACGTAAGAAGCGTCATAACCTATGAGGATTGCGTCGAAGCGTGTGAGGAAGGGCTGATCGCCAAGGGGCGCGGCGATGCCGAAGATCCAGTGAGGATCCGTTTAAACGCTAACGGCGCCGGCGTTTGGTTTATGCCGGCGATGGTCAAATCACGCAATCTCGTCGGCACCCGGCTGCAGACGTTTGCCCAGGGCACGAACCGTATGTGCTACATGCTTTGGGACGGTACTACCGGCGAGCCTTTGGTAATGATGGACGCCCTCTGGATCCGCGACTATCGCACCGGCGCTGTTGGCGCAGTGGGGGCGAAGTACATGGCCCGACCCGAGTCCCGCACAGTTGGGGTGATCGGCTCCAGCCGTCAGGCCCGCAGTGGGCTCGGCGCCCATGCGGCGGTCTTTAACCTAGCGCATTGTAAGGTGTTCAGCCCGACCAAAGAGAACCGCGAGGCCTATGCCAGAGAGATGGGCGAGGAACTAAGCCTCGATATCGACGCTGTAGAATCGGCAGAAGAGGCCTGCCGCGACGTAGACATCGTTATCACCGGTACGGGTGGCACTCTGCCGGAAGATCGCATTTTCTTCGGCAAGTGGTACCAGTTCGGCATGCACGTCAGTTCCATCGGCGCCCGATCCGAACTCGACGACGAGTCGATTACCGCCGCAGACATCGTGATCATCGACACGAAGTCGCAGTTCCCGCACGAGTGCGTGGACGTGACCGACCAGGTCAATAGAGGTTTGCTCACTTGGGACGATATCGGCGAGATACATGAGATAATCGACGGCACTCGCCCCGGCCGCAACACCCCGAATGACGTGACGTTGCTTAAGACTGTAGGCACCGCTGTCCAGGACCTTCTGCCGGCGGCAGTCGTCTACCAGCGCGCTGTTGAAAAAGGAATGGGGAAGGACTTAGGCGATCTCTTCCCGACGACCGCTTCGCCCAGATCGGCGCCGCGGCCGGCCAATCGCGGTTAGTATTCTAGAAGTACAACAGAAGGGCGCTGCTTTACGCAGCGCCCTTCTTCTTTGTTATGTGCATGAACCTGCGGGTTAAAAACCCGCAGTACCGTAAGCTGCCGATTAAGATCGGCAGGGAAACACCTTCACTTAAGCCTTCGCTCCTGCGAATACGTCGCTCAGATCGACACCTAGTTCTTTAGCTAGCTCTTCCATCTCATGCCAGTAGTGGTCTTCTATGGGAATGCCTTCCTTTAGCCGTCTCTCGCGCGTCTCAAAGCCGCGATGGCCGGGCAGATGGATTTCGCTTACGCCGCTCTTCTTCTTTGAAGCTTTGATCTCGCGAATGCGCTCGTCCACCTTCGTCGTGAATGCGTCAATGTCCTGGAAGAAGCTCACGTTCAAGGCGATGATCGTCGCGGGCGTCCGGAGCGTGCGATTTATCGCCTGCGCCTCGCTACCCGTCATCAGCCCTGGCAAAATGCCGCCCATCATCTCAACGGCCAGCTGAACGGCGTAGCCCTTGTGGTTGTTGCCATGTTCGCCATGGCGCCCTTCATGCTTCCCGGGCCGCCGCCCATTTGGAACAATGACAGGTCTGTTGTGGACTCTCCCTCCTCGTTCAGGAACAAGTTGGGCGGCAAGTTCCCGGCCCTTCGGTGTAGGTTTAAACCTGCCCATGTAGTCGACGAAGTCCCCATATCGATGATGATCGGGTATTCGTCCTTGGCCGGGATGCCCACGGCCAGCGGGTTCGTGCCGAGCATACGATCGACGCCACCCCAGGGTGGCGACGCGGCGCCTGAGCAGGTGAAGAGAAGCGCCACCATGTCGTTATCGACGATTTTGTTGGCGTAGAAGCCAAGCGCTCCATTGTGCGTGCAGTTCGCGACAGTGCCGATCGCAATGCCGGTCTTCTTTGCCTTCTCGATGACCATATCGGTCGCCTCGTTGGTTACATAGTGACCCAAGCACCAGTCGGCTTCGATGGCGACGGTTGCAGGTGTGTCGTTTACTATTCTGTACTCGCCGCCCTTCTTCACCGTGCCGAGCGGACCACCTGTCGTATAGCCACGTACGTACATCGGGAAATGGCCGAGGCCGTGAGTGTCGTGGCCGTGAAGGCTCGCCCACACCAGCGCGTCCACGAGGGCGCCTATCTCGCGATCGGTTGCGCCGGCGGTCTTAAATATCTTATCGGCTATGGTTCGAAACTGGTCTACGGTTACGTTCGGCAAATTCTACCTCCGTTATGCTTAGCTTCTTTGGCAGATAGTCTAGCACTTTTCAGCGCTTTTGGTAATGACTCACGTATAATGGACTAGGAGGAGTAGCCATGATAGACGTCAACAGCTTTGTCGATGACCGGCGCGGTGTTGTCAGTCGCCGCGCTTTTGTAGACCGCGAAGTCTACGAGCTAGAGCTAGAGCGTGTCTTCGCCCGCAGCTGGTGTTTCCTGGCCCACGAGTCGCAAATACCGAACCCCGGCGACTTCTTCGCTTCGTACATCGGCGAAGACCCCATCCTGGTCGTGCGCGATTCGCGCGGCAAGATCAACGCCTTCCTCAACACCTGCCGGGCAGACCAAGGCAACGCCGCCGCCTTCACCTGTACTTACCACGGCTGGACTTACGGCAATGACGGCAAGTTGGTCGGTGTGCCGGGTTACAAGGAGTACTATTACGAAGAGCTAGACATGGAGCAGTGGGGCCTGGTGCCGGTAGCGCAGGTAGATTCGTTCTGTGGACTCATCTTCGGCAACTTCGACCCCGAAGCGCCTTCTCTCCGCGAATACTTAGGCGACGCCGCCTACTACCTCGAGATCGTCATGGGCCGTCGCAAGACGGGCAGCGAACTGATCGGCGGCACCCAAAAGTGGATCATGCCTACGAACTGGAAGCTGCCTGCCGATAACTTTGCCGGCGATGGATATCACGCGCGATCACGCATATCTCTGCTATCAAGGTCGGCTATGTCGGTGGTGGTGGCCGTCTACGCACGGAAGAGGAGCGTCGGCGATCGCTGAACTTCTCCACTACGGCCAACGGCCACGGCTTCAGCGTCACGGAATGGCGTAACGATGAAAACCCGCTGTACGCCGATACCTTTAATCCCTATCTAGAAACGATCCGTGACGAAATGATCGAGCAGCTAGGCCCGGTGCGCGGCAACTTGAAGATCGGGCCAGTCACCATCTTCCCGAACCTATCATTCCTCGCCAGCGAAGTCCACCGTACCGTCCGTATCTGGCATCCGCGCGGTCCGGACAAGACGGAAGTGTGGTCGTGGTGCTTCGTGGACAAGGACGCGCCGCCTGAGGTGAAGAACGCCCACCGCTTAGGCACACTACGCGCTCAGTCCGGCCCCGGCGGGACTTGGGAGCAGGACGACGGCGAGAACTGGAAGGAATGTACCCTTACCAGCATGGGCAATATGGCCAAGAAGCTGGAGTTCAACTACCAGATCGGCCTGGACCGCGAGCATGCGAGCGAAGATTACCCCGGCTCGCTTGGTCCGGCCCCCAGCGAAACGAACCAGCGCGGCCTATACCGGCGTTGGGCGGATATGATGGCCGCCGAAAGCTGGGCGGGGCTAAAGAGCGGTTCTGAGGAGTAGTATTGCGAACGAAAATTATGGACGCTGCTATAGCAGCGTCCATAATTTGGCATGAATGTGGCTAGATCGTTTTCGCCCTTTGGCAAGTCTCGTCTACGCAGGTCGCCTTCTGATACAGCGTGATCGACTTAACTGGCGTAGACCTGCGGGTTAAAACCCGCAGGTGTAAGGGAAGCTGAGGGATTTATCCCTCAGGCCGACCCGCGATGCATAGCCTCCCGGTGTAAGGTGCAAGGGCGAGCGGAATGGAGCCCGCTCGTGGTGAGCCTGTCGAACCATGAGCGGGGTTCAAAATTAGACAACGATATTCGGTGAGCGATTTTGAGAGACTTTCGCACGCGTCTTGCCCTTTGCCAAAGCGTCTATTACGTTATCACCGGCGTCTGGCCACTTTTCAGCATACGTACGTTTGAAATGGTCACCGGCCCGAAAACTGACCGCTGGCTGGTCAAAATGGTCGGCGTGTTGGTGACTGTTATCGGCGGAGTCCTGGCCCTCGCTGGTCTGAGACGTCGGCTGACCGTGGAGATGCATCTGCTGGCGATCTTCAGCGCGGCCGGCTTTATGGCTATCGATGTTACATATGCGCTGCGAAGGCGTATTTCGCCGGTATACCTGCTCGATGCGGCGCTGGAGATCGGCATCATCGTCGCCTGGCTGTTAGGCATCGCCCGGAGTCGCCGCGAGCGCACCCTCCCTGGTTCCCGTCACTTCGAAATATAGCGAATCTGCGCGTCATTGCGAGGTCGCTTTGGCGACCGTGGCAATCCCACAATCACAGTGCAGGTCACTTAGAGACTCCTTCGCGAGTTTATCTTGAACTTGCCGAAAGGTTTGCAATGGCTCTTCCCTTCTTGGGCAAAGCCCGCATTATTGACTTTTTTATGCAGAGGAATACACAATGACTCCAGCAAAATTTAGGGGAGGAAAACAGATGTTAACTAAGGACGACGTCAAAGGCCTATGCGTCATGATACCTACGCCCTGCATCGAAGGCGGCGAGGGCTGGGAGACCGAACACTCGATAGATATGGAAGAGACGGCCCGCATGATCGAGATGTACATTCAAGCCGGCGCGGGCAGCATCTCCGCTTGCGGCACTACCGGCGAGTGCGCTGCCCTACTCTGGGAAGAGAAGTGCGAGTTCATCGATACCATCGTACAGGTCAACCGTGGGCGTGTCCCCGTATTCGCCGGCGCCACGTCCCTCGGCACTAAAGAGACGATCCGGCAGATGCGAGGGCTTAAGGACATCGGCGCCGACGGCGCGTTCGTTGGTTTGCCGCTGTGGCAGACGCCGACCATGAAGAACGCCGGCAACTGGTACGAGCACTTAGCCGAAGCGGTGCCAGACATGCCGATAATGATCTACGCTAACTCGAACTTCTTCAAGACCACCTTCCCTACGCCGTTCTGGCGAGAGATCGGTAAGAGGGGCAAGAGTGTGGTCATTACGAAGATATCCTATAGCATTGCCAACCTACTTCAAGACCGTGAAGCCGCTCCGCAGGTCAACTTCATGGCGGGCGAGGGCAGCATTTACAACGCGTGGCGCATGACCCGCGGCACCCCCCACAAGATCACGACTATCTGGTCGTCCGGTTCGGCGGGCATGGGCCCAGAGCCGTATGTCGCTCTGGCCGATGCGGTCCTTCGGGATGACGAACAGCGGGTGGAAGAGATCCACAAGGACCTCAGCTCGCTGCCGCCGCTCTTCGCGCCGACCCCGCCTGGCACCTTCGCCGAGCTTAACGTCCAGGCGAACCGCTACGCGGCGAATATCGCCGGCTACCTTAAGCCGAGCCCGACCCGCGTCCCTTACCTGCTCGACGACATGCCGGACAACTGGAAGAAGCAGGCAGAAGACCACGCGAAGGCGTACGTGGAGCTTCGCAAGAAGTACATGAAGGCGCCGGTCAGCTAAATTCCCCGCAGGATTCCTGTCATTGCGAGGACGCCGAAGGGCCGTGGCAATCTCTGGGTGCGATGACGGTAGCCAAGGTGATCGCCGCGAGGTTAGCGTAATAGAACGGGCGGAGATTGCTTCGCTCCGCTTGTAATGACACCTAAGCTGAATACAAGTAGACTTCAAAGCTCGGCGCCTTGAGTACGGGCGCCGAGCTTGGCATTATATACGAAACGGCTATTTCGATTGTGGGGACGTAATGCTAGAAACAAAGCTTATCTACCGGTTCGAGGAGGGGAGCGCGTCTCAGCGCGACCTGTTAGGTGGCAAAGGCGCGGGTCTGGCCGAGATGACCAACATCGGTCTGCCGGTGCCACCGGGATTTACGATAACAACCGAGACGTGCCGCCGCTACTACGAGCTTGGCGGCCGTCTGCCTGACGGCCTTTGGGAGAGCGTCGTAGAGTACGTCCACTGGCTGGAAAACGCAACCGACAAGCAACTCGGCTCGTCCGAAAAGCCTCTGCTCGTCTCCGTTCGCTCCGGCGCGCGGTTTTCAATGCCCGGCATGATGGATACGATACTCAACCTTGGCATCAACCGGGAGGTCACCGAAGGGATCGCGAAGCTGACCAACGACCGCCGTTTCGCCCTCGATACTTACCGCCGTTTCCTGCAACTGTTCGCCAGCGTTGTACTTGGAGTGCAGAGGAGTGAGATGGAAGAAGTCCTCGAGCGCCAAAGGGAACGCGCAGGTGTTGCGCAAGACTATGAATTGTCTCCTGACGACCTCGAAGCCGTCATAGAAGGCAATCAGGCCATCATTCGCGGGCACCATCCGGAAGGCATTCCGGAAGACCCCTGGCAGCAGCTGCGCATGGCGATCGAGGCCGTCTTCAAAAGCTGGAACAACGAACGGGCGATCGCTTACCGTGATTACCAGCGCATCTCGCACGATCTCGGCACCGCTGTGACTGTTCAGACGATGGTTATGGGCAATATGGGCATGGACAGCGGTTCAGGTGTTCTGTTTACGCGTAACCCCTCAACCGGAGAAAAAACGATCTTCGGCGAGTTCGCAGCGAACGCGCAGGGCGAAGACGTGGTAGCCGGCACGCACAACCCGGAGCCGATCTCCTCGCTTGCGGGGCGTCTGCCCGAGATATACCAGCAGCTTGAAAGCACAGTACAGCGCCTGGAGCGTCACTATCGCGATGTGCAGGACGTAGAGTTTACGGTGGAGCGTGGAAAGCTCTTCTTCCTCCAGACGCGGGCTGCCCAGCGCACTGCGCTGGCCGCTGTGCGCACAGCTGTGGCCCTTGCCGCCGAAGGTATCATCAGCAAAGAGGATGCCATCAAGCGCGTAACGCCCGCCCAAGTTGTCAACCTCATGGTACCCCAGTTCACGCCCGATAGCAGGACGGAGGCGAGCCGCGCCGGCAGATTGCTGGCGACCGGCCTCGGCGCGTCGCCCGGTGCAGCCGTCGGGCGAGCCGTCTTCGACGCCAAGCGAGCCGCCGCGATGGGTGAGCAGGGCGATGCCATTATCCTAGTGCGGCCGGAAACCAATCCTGATGATGTCCCAGGCGTCCTGAAGGCGAAAGGTGTGTTAACCGCTCGCGGCGGCAATTCCAGCCATGCCGCCGTAGTTGCCCGCGGCCTTGGTAAGCCAGCCGTGGTCGCTTGTAACGAAATCGACGTCGACGTCGATAATGCGCTCTTCCGTGTGAACGGCCTTACGCTACGAGAGGGCGAGGAGATAAGCATCGACGGCGCTACCGGCGAAGTCTTCGCCGGCGCTATCGAGACGCGCGAACCCAAGATCGAAGACCAGCACGAGATGCAGACCCTTCTTCAATGGGCCGACACTTTCCGTCATCTCGGCGTCCGCGCTAACGCCGATACGCCGGAAGACGCCCGCGCTGCTATTGCCCTCGGCGCTGAGGGCATCGGCCTCTGCCGGACCGAACACATGCTGTTGTACGGCCCCCGTTTGGCGCTTGTGCGCAAGGTGCTCCTAGCCTCAAGTAACGACGAGGCCGGCCGCCGGATGTACCAGGAAGCTCTAGATGAACTGGAAAGTTACCATGAGGGTGACTTCGGAGGCATATTCGAGATAATGGCCGGCAAACCGGTCATCATTAGGCTACTGGACGCGCCTCTCCATGAGTTCTTGCCCCGGTATGAGGATTTGTTCAGAGAGGTAACGCACCTAGAAGCTACTGGACAATCGGGGACAGAACTGGACGAGAAGCGCAGCCTGTTGCACGTCGTCGAGGACCTTCGCGAGCAGAACCCCATGCTCGGCCATCGGGGATGCCGTTTGGGGATGACCCACCCCGAGTTCTACGACATGCAGGTTCGCGCCATCGTCACTGCAGCAGCAAAGATGGTGCAGCGGGGGGTATCGGTCATACCAGAGATCATGGTGCCGCTTGTATCGAATACTGCGGAGCTTCACCTGCTCCGCGAACGGTTGCTGCGAATCGTCGAGGATGTACAGCAACGCGAAGGCGTCAACTTCCACGTCCCCTTCGGCACGATGATCGAGACGCCCCGCGCGGCGCTGATATCGGGCCAGTTAGCCCATCACGCCGACTTCTTTAGCTTCGGCTCGAACGACCTGACCCAGATGAGCTGGGGTTTCAGTCGCGACGATGCTGAGGGCAAGTTCCTGCGCCACTATATCGAGACTGGCGTCCTGGCTACTAATCCCTTCGTCACTTTGGACCAGGACGGCGTAGGCCGGCTGATCTCGATGTCGACTTCAGAAGGGCGCTTGACTCGGGCCGATCTTGAAGTAGGCGTGTGCGGCGAGCACGGGGGCGATCCCGAAAGCATCATTTTCTGTCACCAGGTTGGCCTAAACTACGTCAGCGCTTCGCCTTATCGCGTGCCGGTGGCGAGGATCGTCGCTGCTCAAGCCGCTTTGGGCGTCGGAGAAGGCACGGCGTAAATCCAAAGGAATTTTGTAGGGACAGACCTTTAGGGGGAATTACATACTTGACACACAAGACCATTAGTGCTAGTATGCTTGTAATCAATATAGGAGCACAGAGATGGCAGAGCAAGTATCGTTTATCAGCATCCTTCAGTGGTCAGAAGATCAGTGCCGCGAGTTCTTAGCTAGGAAGCGTTGGCCCGATGGCCCGCGTTGTCCTAAGTGTGGCGAGCCTGACCCTTACACCATCACCCGCAAGTCACGGACTAAGAACCACGTCTCTAGTCTGTACCGTTGCAAGGCGTGTAAGAAGCAGTTCACCGCTACGGTTGGCACTATCTTCGAGGACTCCAAGATTCCGCTCAACAAGTGGTTCGCTGCCATATACCTCATGTGCTCCTCCAAGAAGGGCGTCAGCGCCCATCAGATACACCGCACGTTAGGCGTTACCTACAAGTCAGCGTGGTTCCTGTGTCACCGCATCCGTGAAGCGATGGGCGATAACGATGGCTCACTCTTTACTGGCGTGGTTGAGGCAGACGAGACCTATGTAGGCGGCAAGCCACGCGGTCATGCTGCGCACCGTCCAGACCAGACGATGAGTGAAAGGATAAAGGCGGGGTTCAGGAAAAAGACGCCGGTGTTCGGGATACTAGAGCGCGGGGGTCGCGTCCGCACGATGGCAACGCAGAAGAATACAAGGCTTACTCAGAAGCAGGTACAACAGGCGCTCAGGACTAACATTGATTTAGAGCGGGCGGCTCTGATAACAGACGAGCACCCGTACTACTTTGGAATAAACCGCCACCTACCGCATGGTGTTATCCGACATAAGAGCGAGTACGTCAGAGGACCGATTCATACTCAGGGAATCGAAAGCTATTGGGCGATCCTAAAGCGCGGGCTTTATGGAACGTTCCACCACGTAGACGCGGGGTATCTCGGGCAGTACCTAAACGAGTTTGAGTTTAGGTTTAACCGTCGGAAGATTTCCGACGCCGAGAGGTTCGCGGCTTTGATGGGGCAGACGAACGGGAGACTGCTTTGGTTTTGCCAGACGGCTCAACCTGAGAACCCGTTCGCATAGGTGCACGCGCGAGTGCAACTATGGCCTCATCAAACGTCATCGGATATAGGGTAATCGCTGTATCTTTATGTTTCTTTGCCATTGCTACAGGTTTAAGATAGTCCGAACGTTTTGTTTAATCTGCTCGAAATCTAATGCTGACACGGTACCTAAACGGCTTATGATGGTGGAGCGCTCTATTGTTTCCAACGTACCCTTCGCTTTTGTTGGCATGGGCAAGCCGGTTCCCCTCCACTCGGCCAAATCGTAATCGCCGTAGTAGCTATTGTAGCGTTTTGTGGTGAGGGGAACAACTACAGCATCCGCTCGTGACGCATGATAAGGGTCGCCCGTCAAAACAATAGCAGGTCGCTTTTTCGTCTGCGCACGGTCAGTGAAACGAATGCGAACCATAACTATGGCTCCTGGTTCACAGACTGTCGAAGACGTCATCTTCCTCGTTGTCCCAAATAGCGACTAACGAAGGATGTTCTTCGCCGCGTACAAAGGGAACATCGTCCTCACTGTCCGGCCAAACGAAGTAGCTAATTACACTACTACCGAAAGCTGCCTCTGTAACGAGCTGGATTGGGACGGCCATTCCTACCCTGAGAGGGTTAGGCTCAAGCACGCGCCCGTCTTCTAGGGTTACGACTGGATTCTGCATCTTTATTAACCTCCTCCCCCAGGTTGGTTTACTCGGAGAGGTATCGTCTTTTTCTCCTCTCCATTTACTAGTATAGCAAATTGATAATCGCCAGCAGATCTGAACGGGAATCCAGCGATACCCCCAATATGGTTGTGATTGCTCTTCAGGCCAGATTGAGCGGGCCGCTGGACTACGAAGTTTGCCTCCATCCGAAGAAGGTTATTCCCGTCTCCATCAGAAAGGACTATCCCGATTGTTTTCTCCGTGTCAAATTCTGCTGCCCCAGCCTCAAATGAGGCCACTACGTAAAATATGGGCAAACCAAACGGGAATGCTGTAGGATTGATCTGGTCGAAGATACCGAGAATGTTTAACTTATCCTCGCGCGTAATACTAGCATAATCTGCTAAAACTGCGAGCTTTACATCCATAGGACACACATTATGATGGCCAACTTGCGCAATGTCAAGGTGTGTAAAGGGTATAATTCCCCCTTTAGGTCTGTCCGAAAGGGGCGGCTCGTGAGCCGCCCAAACAATACGCTGTGAGATGCTTCGCTTCGCTCGCAATGCCATGCAAACCGTAAACCCCTAATCGCGCCAGCCCACCGAGCGAGCCCAGGCGTCCATCTGCTGTTGGCGTGCCGCGAAATCTCGAGGAGGCTTCTCGCTGCTATCAGTAATACTGTGCCGCATCGCATCGATCCATTTGCCAAGCGGCTCTAGCCCCACGCTTTGGCGTCGCTCGTCCACACCTAACTCGTCGTCTATTGGCCAGGGGCTCATCGATCCGTTCTTATCCCAATCGAACTGAGTGCCGTAGACCTGTGGTTTTCCTTCGTTAAAGCGAATGTGGTCCGTAAGGTACGCGACTTGCCACCAGGGCGCTTCGCCCTTTTCTGCAGTTTGAACAAGCAGGCCGAGGCACTTGCGCTGGAAGGCAGGTAGAGCGATGGCGTGCTGGGCTATGAGCCAGGCGGCCTCCCCACCATCTTCGCCCACGAGCGATACACCGGGCCAGTCGCTTTCATCGATGATCTCATCTAATCGTTGGGCGTTACGGTCGTGGACCGTTTGCATCTCTGGATGGTACCCTTCGAAGAGCGAGTCGTCGCTGGCGAGCAGGTCGCGCACACGCTCGTCTTCGGTTGCCAGACGTAACAGTTCCTCTCGGAGGCTATCGTTCATCTCCTAAGTTTATCGCGAAGTTAGACTAGCGTGACCTTGCTTTCGGGCTAAGGTAAAATAAGGAGCGGACTTACGTCTATTTTCCCGCGGAGAGGTGCTGGAGTGGACGAACAGGCGCGCCTGGAAAGCGCGTGTCGCCTTTCGGCGACCGTGGGTTCGAATCCCACCCTCTCCGCCAGTCGCAATCACCCTTCGATAAACACATGACTAATAAGAAGCGGTTCGAGAATATCGATGAATACATCGAAACCTTTACGGAGGACATTCAGAGCATTCTCGAAGAGTTGAGGCAGGCGATCAAAAAAGCGGCGCCCGAAGCTGTAGAGGCGATCAGCTATCAAATCCCCACGTTCAAACTGAAAGGCAAAAACTTAGTACACTTCGCCGGCTGGAAGCATCATATTTCGGTTTACCTGATACCCTCCGGCACGGCGGATTTCGAAAAAGAGTTATCGCCATACAAAAAGGCTAAAGGCACGGTGCAATTCCCGCTAGGCAAGCCGATCCCTTACGACTTAGTGGAAAAGATCGTCATGTTTCGAATGAACGAAGTTTAAAAGTTGTATGGCTAGGGAGATCCTTATCGTCAAAAATGTTACCCGAGAAGGCCCTGGTCTCCTCGAAGGAGTGTTGAATGAAGGCGGTATTACGCATTCAATAGTTGACCTTAATCGAAGGCGAACCTTTTCTTCTGTCGAAAACTATGCAGCGCTTGTTGTGCTTGGCGGCCCAGACAGAGCGAACGACGAAAACGATAAAATGCAGAACGAGCTTAAAAGGGATTCGTGAAGCAAGAGCAGCCAACATTCCTTACCTTGGTATCTGCCTCGGCATGCAAACTCTGGTTAAAGCCTCGGGCGGAAAAGTCGTCAGGAGTCCGGTAAAGGAAATTGGTTTTCGCGATCCGGAAAACAATCGCTTTATAGTCAACTTAACCGAAGAAGGGAAGCGAGACCCACTGTTCGCTGGCCTTGACCATACTTTTGATGTATTTCAGCTCCACGGAGAAACTGTGGAGCTGACGCAAGAGATGGCGCTGCTGGCGACTGGGGAGTATTGCGAGAATCAGGTCGTCAAAATCGGCTCGAACGCCTACGGCATTCAATGCCATTTCGAGCTTACGCCTGAGATGTTTGAGATTTGGATTAACGAAGACCCCGATCTACTGACCCTAAACAAAGGAAAACTGCGAACTGATTTTGAATCAACCAAAGTGGAATGCGCTCAAGTTGGAAGGCGCTTGCTTCAAAAACTTCCTGAAGATTGCCGGATTTTAAGCATTCCGCCTAGCTCGATTAATTCAAATCCCTCGCCAAGCGATTAGCTCCCTCGCTTTCACATTCGAGATTGTGCTAATGGTTCACATGGATCAGGTTCGAGAGGATGTCGGGAAGAACTTCCCTGAGCTAAAAATAGCGTCAATAAGCTACGCTGGCGAGGGGACGGACAGCCGGGCGTTCTTGCTCAACGATGACCTCATATTTCGGTTCCCTAAACACCAAGAAATCGTAGGCCAGTTAAACGCGGAAATTTGTTTGCTTCCCCTGCTAAGATCTTACATTCAAGTTGCAATCCCAGATTTTGGGTACATCGGCCGACGAAGAGAAGGCGGTTTTCCCTTCGTAGGGTACAAGAAGATTCATGGCGTTGGCTTGGAAAAGAGCTGATGTTGGAACTCGATTCGAGTTTAAGAGACGCGCTTATGAGTGAAATAGCTGCGTTTATTCAGCAAGTCCACTCATTCCCTGTCGACACCGCCAAACGATGTGGCGTAAAGGCCGTAGATTTCAAAGAGAAGTATGCAAGCCAGTTAGAGGATATACGACGAAACGTATATCATTTGCTCGATACGCTTACCATTACTTACGTTGAAAAGCTGCATGAGGACTATCTCTCCGATGAAAAGAATTTTGAGTATATGCCTGTGCTGCTTCATGCAGACTTAAGTCCGGACCACATAATTTACGACCATGAGAAACGGGCGATCGCTGGTGTTATAGATTTCGGTGATGTGCAGATCGGCGACCCCGATTATGACCTGGTGTATCTTTACGAAGACTATTGGGGCGAGGGGTTCATCCGCGAATTTCTACGGTACTATTCTCATGACGATCCCGAACGACTGCTGGCGAAACTCGAGTTCTTCAGCCGCTCCAACACCATTCGAGATATATTGATCGCCAAGCGTCGAGAGGATCGAAAGGTATTCCAAGAGGCGTTAAGCAATCTAAAAGAGGAAGCCTATGCCTGATTATCTTAGCGCACTTATACTAACGACACGGAGCAGAGGAACCGTAAACGTGCTCCGCTCCGATTTTCGACCGGTGGAGACCTATGGATAAGCAACTTATCGCCAGAGCTTCGACCACTATAAACGCGCCAGTTGCCGCAGTGTGGAATGCCCTCGTCGATCCTCAGATGATAAAACAGTATATGTTCAGAACAAACGTCATTTCAGAATGGAAAGAGGGGAGTCCAATCGTTTGGCAAGGGTGAATGGCAAGGTAAGACGTACGAAGATAAAGGGGTGATACTCCGCCTGGAGCCGCAGCGAGTCCTACAATACAGTCACTTCAGTCCGCTCTTAGGCTTAGAAGATGAGCCGGAGAACTACCACCGGGTAACCGTTTAACTGTCTGAACAAGGCGGAAACACGTTCGTCTCCCTCTCCCAGGACAACAACTCGACTGAAGAAGAGCGTGACGGTGATGAAGCAGGCGGAGACGGCTGGAGCTGTGATCACAACGTCGGCGCACGACACTTCCTGGGGTGGTTACGCCGGCTATTTTCAAGACCCGGACGGCCACTTATGGGAGATCGCCTGGAATCCCGCGTTGGAAGTATAGATTGAACCCGGGCTTAAGGACGACACGTCCGTTACGAATTCATCCATCAAGGCAAAGAAACTGAGGTTAAAAAGATGACTACTCAGGGTCCCTTAAGTCTCTCTCATATCGGGCAGATCTCCGTCCGCGTTCACGACATTGAGCGCGCTGTCGCCTTCTACCGCGATACGCTCGGCATGAAGTATCTGTTCACTGCCGGAGAGCAGCTCGCTTTCTTCGATTGTGACGGCGTGCGTCTAATGCTCGACCGACTCGAGCCGGGCGAATTCGATCACCCCAGTTCGATAATCTACTTCGAGGTAGATGACATAAATCGTTCACATGATGTGCTTGAGCAAAAGGGCGTGCGAATGATTTCGCAGCCTCACATCATCAACAAAGGTGAAACGGGAGACCTCTGGATGACGTTCTTCCGCGATTCGGAGGATAATGTTCTCGCCCTTATGAGCGAGGTCGAACGCATCTAGCGCTATGTCTGATACCGAGACAGGCCGTGAGATTAAAGGTTTTAGATCTGCCAAAAAGACACCGAAGTCGTATCTTCGGTGTCTTCAAGACAACCCTTGAACTGATTGAACACGGTCAGCGGCGGCGCTGGGCTATGGAGTCACGATATCGCTGTTGCAATTCTTCCTCCCTCTCACGGGCGGCATCTTTGCCGGCTGCCAGCGCTTCCTCTACCCGCCCCTTGATTTGGTCTAGGAGGCCTCTCATTTTGTTGTTAGACTCCCTTTTCTCCTTCGAGTCAAACGGAGGCGTGTAATCGGTGCTGTTTTGCGCGCCGACAAGCGTTGGCCCCAAAACCATGCCCAATGCTACGCCCGCCACGGCGCCAAAAAGAAGACCCATAAACAACTTTGCCATCTCAGCCTACCTACGTCGCATTCCGGTGATGACTTCCATACCGCGCTTAACGCCAGCGAAGACGCTATATACACGTATGATTGGCGAGACGGCAGTATCTGAGAGGAAGGCAGTGGTCCCGCGTACGTTGTTCGCCGTGTCGCGGAAGGAACTCAGCGTAGGCATCATACCATTCTGTACAGCACCACGAATCGTAGACATAAGTCGGATAGCGATTAGGCCGATGACGATGATAAAGATCAGGCTGACCAGGAAGACAACTGTCCCAGCTATAGTGAACGCGATTATCGTTACGTCTCGAAAATCTTGCAAAGTGTCGATGCCCATTTATCCCCCTACGCTTTAGACCGAGACGCCGTTCTGCGAGTATCATAAGACCGTGAGTTAAAGGGTGTCAAACCAATCTAACGTCATACTGAGCCCCTTCGACGGTCTCCCATTTCAGCGAGTCGTCTTCGGAGACAGGACAAACTCCACGAAGAATCTGCTTGCAACTAGACCTTTCGTTCTGCTCAGGGTGACATGGGAGCTTTAGATCCCCAAGTGGCTTACTGAATAAAAGAAAAGCCCCGGAGTGACCTTCTGTTCACATACGGGCTTTGGTTTTCACCGAGCCCTTAGCCTTTCGGCCTTCGGAACAAGTTGACCGCTCAGGGGCAATATCAACGATAAGCTATAGAGCTAGCGTCGTCAATCAACAAAGCGTTACAAACGTGTATAGAAGTATAAAATCTACGTAACAGACAGCGGTTTACGTCACAGCCGGTTTCTTACGTCTCGCCCTAGCGGTTCGCATCTCAGAGGGCGGCTCCGGCTTCTTGTGAACGTCTTCCAGCAGCGCTGGTTTGAGTAACGCTATATAGGGTAGATTACGGTATCGCTGATGGAAATCTAAACCGTACCCGACCACGAATTCGTCCGGAATTTGGAAGCCGGTATACTTCACAGACACCTCCACTAAGCGCCGGGCTGGTTTATCAAGAAGGGTACAGACTTCGAGGCTTGCCGGCCGGTGCGCCCGCAAATAGGTCAGGAGATAGTTCAACGTCATGCCTGTGTCTAGGATGTCCTCAACCATTATCACGTGGCGGCCGCTAATGTTTTCGTCCAGGTCTTTGACGATCTTGACTGTGCCCGGAATAGCGCTTTCGTAGCGGCTTATCGCCATAAAATCGACCGCGAGTGGCAATTCGATGTGGCGCATCAGGTCAGCCATAAAACAGGTCACGCCCTTGAGAACTCCCACAAGAACGATATCTTTACCTTTGTAGTCTTCCGTGATGTGCTCGGCGAGTTCTTGCACGCGTTTTTGTAGCAAAGCTTCCGGTATGATCATCCGCTCAATCTCCGGGATCTGGCGCGCGCCGGGCGGCCCGTAGCCGTATTTGGCGAGCAATCGTAGGTAATCGCGTTTGTATAGCAGGCGGACGTTTACGTCCGGGTAAAGCTGACGCAATAGACGGACTTTACGGTTCTTGTCTCGGACGAGGTCTTGTTTGAGGGTCGTCAGCTCTACGTATAGATCGAGTTCCGTAAGATAAAAGTCGGGCGTAAAGGCTTCGATTAGGCGTTCACCTTCCCATTGGAGCGGGAAAGTGCGGGGCTCGTATCGCCAGGAAACGCTGTAGAAGTCCAGTATCTTGGCGAACTCTGCCTCGCTGGGGTGCGCGAAGCTAACCGGGGGCTTGACCTCTAGTTCAGGTACCTTGGCCTCAGGGCGACGTTGGACTTTGGCTGCTTGTGACATATCCCGAATCGGTTGTTGCCCGACCAGCGTTTGAGATGATACCGCCGCCGAGAACGTTGTCACCATGGTAGAAGACTACAGCCTGGCCGGGCGTGACCGCCCTTACAGGCTCATCCAGTTCTACCCGCGCCCGCGCGCCTTCGACGGTTAGAGTTCCTGGTATGTCTGTGCTCCGGTAGCG
>WHTN01000088.1 GCA_009377715.1 Dehalococcoidia bacterium
GTCGCGCCACAATATACAGCGTATGTATGTCACCCAGTACGAAGCGTCCGCCCAGAAAGAAACTATCTTTCCGGCGCCCCCAGCAAACTCTATGGCCAGCACGAACACTCACGACATGCCAACGTTTAGTGCTTTTCATAGAGGGTTGGACATAGATACGTTTCGCGACCTGGGCCTCTTCGGCGAAGAAGAGGCGCGTGATGCCGAGGAATCCCGTGACAAGCTAAAAGAGGGCCTTATCGCCTTTCTATGGAACGAGGGCTGGCTAGATGAACCGCAACCGAACGAAAAAGCTATTTTCAGGGCGATGTTATCGTTCTCGGCGTCAAGCCAAGCTAGATCGCTGCTGGTAAACCTGGAAGACCTATGGCAAGAAGTAGAGCCTCAGAATATTCCCGGAACGACCACAGAATACCCTAACTGGCAGCACAAATTCCGCCATGATCTAGAATCCTTCACCAAAGATCAGGAAGTCCTTGCCCTGCTTAGACTTGTCGACCGCCTGCGAAAAAAGACGTAGTAAGCCCATTTTGTTACGCTGGTGTAACTATGCCATCGAAGGCTGTTACAGGCCTGACATGGACAACCCCATCGCACCATCTATTATAATTGATTAGGTAACGGAGTCGAAGAACTCGGTGGGACGTTTGAATACGCATACGACTTTACTAACTGCAGACGACCTTCATCTTTTCAATGAAGGAAGCCACTTTCATCTGTGGCAGAAGCTAGGCGCTCACCCGATGACTGTGAACGGGGTTAATGGGACGTACTTCGCCGTATGGGCGCCAGACGCTGAACTCGTTTCGGTAGTGGGCGATTTTAACGGTTGGAACAAAACGGTCGAGCCTCTGAAGCAGCGTGAGCACTCTGGGATATGGGAAGCCTTCGTTGCTGGGGTTGGCAAAGGCGCATGCTATAAGTATCACATCGTGTCGCGCTACGGCGGCTTTAGGGTCGATAAAGCCGACCCGTTCGGCCTGCATCACGAAACTCCGCCGAAGACTGGCAGCATCGTCTGGGACATAGACTACGATTGGCAAGACGAGCAATGGATGCAGGGCCGTCACGAAGCAAACGCCTTAAGCGCTCCGATATCGATTTACGAGATGCATCTCGGATCGTGGATGCGCGTTGTCGAAGAAGGCAATCGCTGGCTATCGTACCGGGAGTTGGCGCCGTTGTTAGCTGATTACGTCGGCAGGATGGGCTTTACCCATGTAGAGTTCCTCCCGATCATGGAGCACCCTTTTTACGGCTCGTGGGGTTATCAAATCACCGGCTTCTTTGCTCCCACCAGCCGCTACGGGACGCCACAGGACTTTATGTATCTTATCGACTACCTCCACCAGCGCGGTATCGGGGTTATCCTGGATTGGGTGCCCTCGCACTTCCCCACGGACGAGCACGGGCTCGCCTACTTCGATGGCACCCATCTCTACGAACACTCGTATCCTCAGAAGGGGTGGCATCCGGACTGGGACAGCTATATCTTCAACTATGGCCGGCATGAGGTACAGAGCTTCCTCGCAAGCAACGCGCTTTTCTGGCTCGATAAGTATCACGTGGACGGCCTGAGGGTAGACGCAGTAGCTTCGATGCTATACCTCGACTACTCCCGCAAAGAGGGCGAATGGATGCGCAACGAGTTCGGCGGCCGGGAGAATCTAGAGGCCATCGCCTTCCTCAAGCGCTTCAATGAGCAAGTCTACAAATTCCAACCCGATGTGCAGACCATAGCAGAGGAGTCCACGGCCTGGCCGATGGTGTCCCGCCCGAACTACGTAGGTGGGCTCGGCTTCGGACTAAAGTGGGACATGGGCTGGATGCATGACACATTGGACTATGCCAGCAAAGAGCCGATCCATCGGCGTTATCATCATAGCGAACTCACTTTTCGCATGATCTACGCCTTCAACGAGAATTTCGTCCTACCCTTATCACACGATGAAGTTGTCCACGGAAAAGGATCGCTCTTGGCGAAGATGCCCGGGGACGACTGGCAAAAGTTCGCCAATTTACGGTTGCTTCTCGGCTACATGTACGCCCAACCAGGCAAGAAGCTGCTCTTCATGGGAGGCGAAATCGGTCAGCGGCGAGAGTGGAGCCACGAGGACAGCCTGGAATGGCACCTTTTGCAGTACGCTCCGCATATCGGCCTTCAACAGTGGGTGCGCGACTTGAACAAAGCCTACGTCAACGAACCGGCCCTTCACGAACTGGACTGCGACCCCGCCGGCTTCGAGTGGATCGACGGCAGCGATGCCGACAACAGCGCTATAAGCTTTCTCCGTAAGGGCAAAAACGAAGGCGAACTTATCGCCATAGTATGCAATTTCACGCCCGTACCAAGGCACAACTATCGTGTCGGTGTTCCCAACGGCGGTTTCTGGAGAGAGGTCCTCAACAGCGATGCGCCGGCCTACGAAGGTAGCGGGCAGGGTAATCTCGGTGGCGTCGAGGCAGCCCCGGTCCCATATCATGGACGACTGTTCTCGCTCAACCTCACCCTACCACCACTGGCAGTTGTGTACCTCAAATCGAGCGGCCAGCATGAGTTATAAGTGGAAACAAGCCGACTCTCCACAGTTTCCCGAGAGGCGTCTTCCGCTCTAATTTTTACGTAGTCGTAGTTTTCGTTAGAGGAGAGCAATTATTTTTGGAACGGTATATCTGTATTCATGGCCATTTCTACCAGCCGCCTCGCGAGAACCCCTGGTTAGAAGCGATCGAACTCCAGGATTCTGCCTACCCCTACCACGACTGGAACCATCGCATCAACGCCGAATGCTACGCCCCAAACAGCTCCTCACGCATTCTGGACGATGAGGGTCGCATAAGGCAGATCGTCAACAACTATTCCAGGATCAGCTTCAATTTCGGTCCGACGTTGCTATCCTGGCTGGAATCTGAGGCGCCTGACATATATCAGGCCATCCTTGAGGCTGACCGGCAGAGCCAGAACCTCTTCCCCGGGCATGGGTCCGCGATAGCCCAAGCTTACAACCACATGATCATGCCACTAGCCAACCGTCGTGATAAGGACACGCAGGTCATCTGGGGCATTCACGACTTTGAGCGCCGCTTCGGCAGGGCGCCAGAGGGGATGTGGCTACCTGAGACCGCGGTCGATCTGGAGACGTTAGACACACTGGCCGAATACGGCGTCAAATTTACTGTGCTAGCCCCTCGTCAGGCCCGACGCGTCCGCCAGATAGGCGGCCGCGCTTGGCGGGACGTACAAGATGGACGCATCGATCCTACCATGCCTTACTTGCAGCGATTGCCGTCCGGCAGGAGCATCACCCTCTTTTTTTACGATGGCCCGATCTCGCAAGGCGTGGCTTTTGAAGGCCTGCTCACACGCGGCGAGAACCTGGCCAATCGCCTGCTCGGTGCTTTCTCTGCCGACCGCACTTGGCCGCAAATCATTCACATCGCGACCGACGGCGAAACATACGGTCATCATCATCGCTTCGGGGATATGGCTCTGGCGCGCGCTATGGAATGGATCGAAACGGACAGCGAAGCGCAGCTCACAAACTATGGCCAGCACTTAGAAAAGCACCTGCCAACGCATCAAGTCGAAATCGTAGAAAACACATCCTGGAGTTGTGTCCACGGTATCGAGCGCTGGCGGAGCGATTGCGGCTGCAACACGGGTGGACATCAGGACTGGAACCAGTCCTGGCGGGCGCCTTTGCGGCAGGCTTTGGACTGGCTGCGCGACACGCTTACGCCTATTTACGAACAGCACGCCGCCCAATACCTGAACGATCCTTGGGACGCGCGCAACGATTACATATCGGTCATTCTAGACCGTTCCGCTGGGAACGTAGACGACTTTATAAGCCGACACGCCCGAAATCTGCTGAGCGATAAAGAACGAGTCCGGGTGCTGAAACTCCTTGAGCTTCAAAGACAACTATTACTTATGTATACGAGCTGCGGCTGGTTCTTCGACGAACTTTCTGGCATTGAGACTTCGCAAGTCATCCAATATGCCGGACGGGCCGTCCAGCTAGCTGAAGAACTCTTCGGAGACAGCGTCGAGGAGTCATTCCTGGAGCGTCTAGAAGACGCGAAAAGCAACTTACCAGAACACCGCGACGGTCGCGTTATCTACGCAAAGTTTGTGAAGGCTGCCGCAGTGGACCTATCCAGAGTAAGCGCTCACTACGCGGTCAGCTCTCTTTTTAACGTCAATCAATACAGCGACCGAGTCTATTGCTATAGGGTCGAACGGGAGGACTACCAGCTACAGGAAGCGGGAGAAGTTAAGCTTGCAGTCGGCAGGGCTAAGATCGCCTCGGAGATAACCCACGAAGAGGCCGAGTTTAACTTCGGGGTACTTCATTTCGGCGATCATAACCTGGCTGGAGGTGTAACAGAGGCAGAGGGAGGTCAGGAGGATGAGGGCCTGAATACAGAGATAACCGAAGCCTTTAGGCGCTCTGATTTCGCAGACGTTATCCGCCATCTCGATAGAGCTTTCGGAGCCTCGATCTATTCGCTACGCACTCTTTTTCGTGACGAGCAACGCAAGATCCTCGACACGATTTTGCAGTCGATGCAGGAAGAGACGGAGAACGCTTACCGACAAATATACGAACATCATGCTCCGCTAATGCGTTTCCTAGTGGACCTGAACGTTCCCATCCCTGAGACGCTACTCACTGTGGCGGAGACAGCTATGAACATAGAAGTGCGCCGGAGTTTCCAGGAAGAAACCCTCAATTTGGACAGAGCGCGATTCCTCTTTAGCGAGACGACAGCCTGGCATCTAGAACTCGACGTTGCGGGCTTATCCTACACTATCGAGCAAACCCTAGCCCGTCTGGCAGAACGTTTTCAGGGGGATCCGGCCGATACAGAAGCCCTGAAGCGATTCGAGGCTGTCTCGGAAACAGCCAGCACATTGCCCTTCGAATTAAACCTCTGGAAACCCCAAAACTCTTACTATAGGGTATTACAAGTTGAGTACCCCTTCTACTCCGGCCGGGCAGCCCAGGGCGAGGCAATGGCGCAAGAATGGGTCGAACATTTCGCTAGCCTAGGAAATTCGTTGCGCGTGCGGGTCGAGTAGGCTTCCCTTAAAGCACAGCTGATTTAGCAACGCTCGCCCTCGTGTTGCGCAATCGCGACGATGTTAGCAACGCCGGACGCTGTTAACACTTTTTCGTAATTATTACTTTTGCTATGATCCAGTCATTGGTTTCTAATATTATGTCTATCAATAGTGACCCACAAGATTCGGAAGCGGCTCTCAGGAGAAGGATCGCTGGCTTCAGCCTAGGCCTGGCCGTACTGATCGCGCTCATCCTCATTCCAGTTTTTCCCGAGCACGTGCCGGCAAGCGAAGGCCAAGTAGCTAAAGAAACGCTACACTCTCCTGTAAACGCCATTTTCCAAAGTGAAATCCTGACGCGCCAAAAGCAGGAGGAGGCCAAAGCTGCCACCGAACCCGTGCTCAAGTACACCGAGGAGACGGCGCGATCCCAGCTAAACACTATTTCAAATATCACATCACGCATCACCCAGGTACGCGATGATGCCAACCTATCCTTGACTCAGAAGAGCCGTGCTTTAGGTGACCTGGGCGAAACCGAACTTTCGGCTCAGGGTATTTTAGCGGCACTAAACTTGCCGAACGAGGAATGGCAAGTCGTGTCCCAGGAATCTCAACGCGTCCTTCAAGAGATTATGGGCCAGCGGCTCACCTCGACGGCTATGGCCGATCTCAGCAACAACCTACGAAGCCACGTAAGCAGCCCGCTTAGCGAGGATGGTCTTCTGCTCTTCGATGAGCTTGTGAGGCCGCTCCTCACGCCGAATCTGGTAGCCGATGAAGAGGCTACACAACGAGCTCGTGATGCTGCGGCAGCGGCAGTAGGGCCGGAGACGGTTTCCCTAACCAGCGGCCAGGTAATAGTCAATCGCGGTGATGTTGTCGACGCCCTGGACATGGAGTCGCTGCGCGCCTCTGGAGTCTTTGAGTCGGGACTTAAAGCAGACGCTTCAGCATCGGTGATCCTGGTAGCGATCATGGCGAGCATCATCTTCGGGCTATACTTTTACATTTTCCGTCCGAAGGAGATGATGACTGTCAAACGTTTGTTCTTGCTCGTTCTGCTTCTGGCCGGGTGGACGCTTGCGGCCAGGGTCTTTTTGGCCACAGTCCTGCCGGATAGCGACCGTCACTTTCTGGCGTACTTATTGCCGATAGCAGCACCATCCATGGTCATCACAGCTTTGCTATCCACGCCGATCTCCGTTGCCGTCGCGGTGATGCTGTCGTTCTTCGCCGCTTACGCTGGTTTCTACGCCCCGGACGTGCAGAATAGCGCGCTAAGCAGTTCTCAGATGTCGTTTCAGATGGTGACAACCTTCTTGGTGTCGTCCTTGGTCGGCATATACTTTGTACACCGTGCCGAACGCCTCAATCACTACCTGACGGCTGGCATTGCCATGAGTGTGAGCGCTTTCTTAGTGCTTTTCGCGTTTCGATTCCTAGACCCGAATCGTGAGTTAGTCGATATACCCTGGATGCTGTTCTCCACAGCGATAGGGGGTGGGCTTTCGACAGCGCTGGCTATGAGCGGCGCTATCTTCCTCGCCACGGTCTTTGGCATCACTACTCGTCTTCAGTTGATGGAGCTATCCCAACTTCGTCAACCGTTATTACAACGTTTACAGCAGGAAGCGCCGGGGACGTTCCACCATAGTATGATCGTAGGGTCGCTGGCAGAAAGGGCGGCTAGCCTGATCGGGGCGGACTCGCTCACGGTGCAGGTCGGAGCGTACTACCACGACATCGGCAAACTTAGCCAACCTAGCTTCTACATCGAGAACATAGCTGACGGTGTAAGCCCACACGACCTGCTGCCACCACAAGAAAGCGCTCAGCGGATTGTCGACCACGTCCATAATGGCTTAGCCTTAGCGCGCAGCCACAAGTTGCCGGGAGCGATCGCCAGATTCATCCCGGAACATCACGGGACGCGGTTAGTGACGTATTTTTATCGCAAAGCCAAAGAAGAAAATCCGTCGATAGACCCATCCCTCTTCGCTTATGAGGGTCCTAAGCCCCAGTCTCGCGAGACGGCGATCGTTATGCTCGCGGACTCTACGGAGGCGGTCGTCCGTTCCAACGACGACCGTTCACCTGAAACAATCGATATGCTGGTGGACCGGGTTATGGCGGAACGGCTTGCCGAGAGCCAACTGGACCAATGCGATCTTACGCTGCGCGACCTAAGGACAATCGCTGAGTCATTCAAGGCTAGCCTGAGGGCGATATACCATCAGCGCATTCAATACCCGCCATCAAGCGACTTCGAAGAACGCCAAACCGAGGCTGCAGCGCAAGTTCTGCGCGTACCATCCGCACCGATGGACGGCACAGCGCCACCTCAATAGTTCCGCCAAAATTTAGGTCATTGCGAGTGTTGCGTAAGCGACCGAAGCAATCTCTCAATAACCTAAAGTCCAGTGTAACTGAACGGGCAGAGATTGCTTCGCGAAGTTTACCCTGACGAACCGAAGGGGCTCGCAAATGACGTTACTGCTTTATTCCTGGCAACGCCGCCCTTCGACAAGCTCAGGGTGAGCGGGTCAAGGGCTTCGCTTCGTCCGTAGAGAGGTGAACTTCGCTCGCAAGAGAGTGGCCCTGCGACTAAGAACGCACACTGGGTTCGCTTTCACAGAGTTACCGTAACCGGAAGTAGTGCCTTAACTGTGGGCATTTGCGGTTGTGCTTTCCCGTAGCCCTTCAATAACAGCGGGCAACACCGAAAGCGCGTAGTCGACATCATCAGAAGTACTCTCAGCGCCAAGGGTCAGCCTCAAACCGCCAGCTGCCTGGGCGAGCGAAAGGCCCATGGCGAGCAGAACGTGCGAGGGTTCCCAAACGGCAGTCCCACAAGCGCTGCCCGCGCTCGCGGCTACATCGTGCGCGTCGAGGGCGGCAACCAACTCATCGCCCTTTACTTTGTCGAAGGCGAAGTGGACATTGTTAGCCAAGCGATGTTCGGGATGGCCCATGAGCTCAACGCCGTTTATGGCCAGCTCGATCCCGGCCATGAGCTTATCCCGTAGCAGGCTGACCTCGCGAACGTAGCTTTCTCTTTCACTTTCCGCAAGGCTTATGGCGACCCCCATTCCAGCTATGCCAGCGACGTTCTCTGTACCCGCTCGCCGCTGCCGCTCTTGCCCGCCACCGCTCTGCTGAGCCAAAAAAGGAGTCGCCCGCTTAACGTACAAGCCTCCTACGCCCTTAGGCCCGCCGAACTTATGGGCGGAGAGGCTTAATAGATCGACGCCCATGTTTTCAACATCTATGCCGAGCAGGCCGGGAGCTTGGACGGCATCCGTGTGGAATGGTATCCGCTTACGCAACGAACGGCCCTTCCCCCTTATAACCGCCGCTATCTCCTCAACCGGCTCGATCGTTCCGACCTCGTTATTAGCCAGCATGATACTGACCAGCGCCGTGTTGGCGTCAATCGCTTCCGCTACGGCCTCTGGGGATATCAGGCCGTAGCGATCGACGGGAAGGTAAGCGATCTCGAAGCCGAGTTTTTCGAGGTACTGGCAAGTGTGGATGACTGCATCATGTTCGACCGTAGATGTAACGATGCGGTTGCCGGCGCCAGACAGTCGTTGGGCCATGGCAACGCCTTTAATCGCTGCGTTGACGGACTCTGTACCACCGCTCGTGAAGACGATCTCGCTGGGCCGGCAGTTAAGCACAGCCGCCACCTGCTCGCGAGCTTGCTCCAGCGCCTCCTGCGCACGCTGGCCGAAGCGATGAGCGCTGGAGGCATTGCCGAAACCGCCGCTTTGGAGGAAAGGTAGCATAGCTTCCAGCGCTTCAGGCCGTAAAGGCGCTGTAGCAGCATGATCCATATAAACAACGCTGGAAACCATAGTTTTGAATACGTCTGATGAGCTACTCGGCAGCTAACAGCTAGCATGTCAAGAAAATAGGCAATCGTCAAGTATTACGAAGCCATCATCTTTGCGATTACGCTCTGCCGATATCGCCTTGTCTTTAAAAAGTCCCGTGTCACCCTGAGCACTTCGCTTAGCTCAGCATAAACTCCGCGAACGGTCTAGGTTAAAAACCTGATTCTTCGCTTCGCTCAGAATGACATTTGGACAAGACCGCTGCCTTGCCCACTAGAAAGAGATAAGATATGATCCAAGCGATGAACAGAGCAGACAAACGAGCTTCAAGACGCCAGCCGCGGGCCGTACGGGAAAATGCCGGCCGCCCGTCCAAGACCAAGCTCCCGTTCCCGTACTCCATCTTCGCTAACGTTAAGCTGTTTTACTTTGTCGGCATCGTTGTGATGATGATCGGCCTGATAGCGGGCGTTCTAGTGACTTTCGGGTCTTCTTCCGACGCTACTACCGAAGACACCCGGGAGGAGACCGAAACAGACACCACCGTAACGGAGACAGAAGAGGCGCCTCCCTTCACTACGTATGAAGCCGCCCCCGCGATGAGCATAAAC
>WHTN01000011.1 GCA_009377715.1 Dehalococcoidia bacterium
ACGATCGTACAGCAGTTACAAGCTAAGCAGCAGCACGTGAGGCCCAATTGATTTACGCAAAGTCATCTGCGAAACGTCATGGTTCGACAGGCTCACCCTGAGCGGTCCTTTTGCGCTCACCCTGAGCTTGTCGAAGGGCACCCTTGTACAGGAAGCGCCTCGGACATTATTTGTGCAAAGCCTGTCCAATTGACAGCCTATCGAGTTAGAGATAGTCTCTACTAGACACCACCGCGTTCACCACAGATTACCCGTGAGGAGGAGATTCCAAAGATGGCCATTGAGTCCATAAACCCAGCCACCGAAGAAGTGATGGCAACGTTTGACGAGTTTACAGCCGAGCAAGTAGACCGAGCTCTCGGTGACTCCATGGCGGCGTTCCAGAGCTGGCGCAAGACCTCTTTCGCCGAGCGAGGACAACTGCTGAAGGCCTCGGCCCGCGTGCTACGGCAGAATAAGGAACGCTATGCTGGCCTTATCACCGCTGAAATGGGCAAGCCCATCATTGAAGCGGAGGCCGAGATCGAGAAGTGCGCGTTCAACTGCGACTACTATGCGGATAACGCTGAGCGCTTCCTCGCGGCCGAGAACATGCCGAGCAACGCCACAGAGAGCTACGTTCAGTACATGCCACTCGGGCCGGTCCTGGCCGTGATGCCGTGGAACTTCCCGTTCTGGCAGGTCATTCGCGCCGCCGCTCCCGTTTTGATGGGCGGCAACCCTATGGTGCTTAAGCACGCATCCAACATCCCGCAGTGCGCTCTTGCGATGGAAGAAGCCTTCCGAGAGGCGGGCCTGCCGCACGGCGTCTTCCAAACCGTACTGGTTTCCGGCTCGAAGACGGACAAGCTCATCGAGGACGACCGCATCCGCGCCGTCACGCTGACCGGCAGCGAATACACCGGCTCGAAAGTCGCGGAAGCGGCGGGACGCTCGATCAAGAAGTGCGTCCTCGAGCTTGGCGGCTCCGATCCTTTTATCGTCCTAGCAGATGCGGACATCCAGGCCGCCGCGACGACCGCGGCCCGCGCTCGCAACCAGAACACCGGCCAGAGCTGCGTTGCCGCGAAGCGCTTCATCGTTGATGAGAAGATAGCCGACCAGTTCGAGAAGCTATTCGTTGAGGCAGTCGCCAAACTCAAGATCGGCGACCCGATGTCGCGAGACGTACAGGTTGGCCCAGTGGCGCGTGGAGATCTTCGCGACGACCTCGAAGACCAGGTGCTGCGGAGCATTAAGGAAGGCGCGCAGGTCATGATCGGCGGCAACCGTCCGGAGGGCAAGGGCTATTTCTACGAGCCGACGATCCTCAAGGACGTAACGCCTGAGATGACCGCATTCCGTGAAGAGACCTTTGGCCCGGTGGCGGCGGTCATTCGGGTGCAAGACACCGACCAGGCGATCGAGCTTGCCAACCAATCACCGTACGGCCTGGGTTCGAACCTTTGGACTTCGAATATTGCGAACGCCAAGGCGATAGCGAAGGACATCGAAGCGGGGATGGTCTTCATAAACGGCATGGTCGCCTCCGACCCTCGCATACCGTTCGGCGGTGTGAAGAAGAGCGGCTACGGTCGAGAACTGGGCATCTTTGGCATTCGCGAGTTCGTGAACGTGCAGACCGTCTGGGTGGGCCCGGCGGTTGCCCCCGCCCCAGTGCCTCAGGCATCTGAGTAAACCTAGCCCGCTCATGGTGAGCCTGTCGAACTATGAGCGCCCCTCGACAAGCTCGGGGTGAGCGGAATAGAAGAAGATGTAGGGGGCAGACCTTAGGTCTGCCCGTTGTCTGCTATTGTAAGCCTCGGTTCGCCACTGGCAGCGACTTTGGTAAAATAGATTAACAAACGAAAATACTTAAAACATGGTGATAGACTGATGCCTCCAAAAACGATGTTCGAGAAGATATGGGACTCCCATGTAGTCAGCGCGGAGCCAGGCAAACCGACCGTCCTCTACGTAGACCTCCACCTTGTGCATGAGGTCACGTCGGCACAAGCGTTCGACGGGTTGCGCATGGCCGGACGCAAGGTGCGCCGGACCGACCTTACGGTCGCGACGGTCGATCACAACGTACCGACCTGGGACCGTGCGTTGCCGGTCACAGACGAGATCTCGAAGAAGCAACTCGACGCTATGAAGCGCAACGCCGAAGAGTTCGGCATTACGTTTTTCGATATTCGCAGCGCTCAACAGGGCATCGTCCATGTTATAGGCCCGGAACTTGGCTACACGCAGCCAGGCAAACTCATCGTCTGCGGCGACAGCCACACCTCCACGCACGGCGCTTTCGGCGCGTTTGCTATGCCCATCGGCACTACGCAGGTAGAGCACGTGCTGGCGACCCAGTGCCTCGTTCAATCCGGTATCAAAAGTATGGAGATACGGGTAAACGACCGTCTACCCAGGGGTGTGACCGCAAAAGATCTGATCCTTGGGATCATCGGACAGATCGGCGTTGATGGTGGTATCGGCTACGTTGTGGAATATACTGGCGAAGCGGTCCGATCGCTTTCTATGGCAGGACGGATAACCGTCTGCAATATGTCTATTGAAGCCGGCGCTCGCGCCGGCATGATCGCCCCGGACGAGACGACCTTCGAATATCTGCGCGGCCGCCCTCAGGTGCCGCAGGGCAAGGACTACGATGCTATCGTCCAACAGTGGCGCCAGCTACCGAGCGACCCGGGCGCCACTTACGACAAGGTGGTCGAGATCGATGCAAACGCTCTTGCTCCGTTCGTCACCTGGGGGACGAACCCGGGCATGGTGGCATCCGTCGTGGATAAAGTCCCCGATCCGGCATCGTTCGCCACCGATACGGAGCGCGCGGCCACTGAGCGAGCGCTTAAGTACATGGGATTGGAGCCTAATATACCGATCCAGGAGATCAAGCTCGACCGGGTGTTCATCGGCTCGTGCACCAACTCCCGCATTGAGGACCTGCGCGCCGCGGCCGAGATCGTGAAGGGACGCAAAGCGCACCCCGACATCTATGCGATGGTTGTTCCTGGCTCCACTACCGTCAAACGGGAGGCGGAGGAGGAAGGGCTGGACGTGATATTCAAAGAAGCAGGCTTCGACTGGCGCGAGGCCGGCTGCTCGATGTGTCTGGGCATGAACCCAGACATCCTCCAGCCGGGCGAGCGATGCGCCTCGACCTCTAACCGTAACTTCGAAGGCCGACAAGGCCCGGGCGGACGTACGCATCTCGTAAGCCCGCAGATGGCGGCTGCCGCGGCGATAGCCGGCCACTTCGTCGACATAAGGGATTGGGAGTAATGGAACCATTCGTAAAAGTGACGGGTATCGTCGCCCCATTGGATAGAGTCAACGTCGATACCGACCAGATCATCCCTGCCCTTTATTTGAAGCGGATTGAAAAGACAGGCTTCGGCGAGTTCTTGTTCAACGCCTGGCGAAAGCTGCCGGATGGCTCACCTAACCCCGATTTCGAACTGAACAATCCGGCTTACAACGGCTCGACGATCCTGGTCACCAGGCGTAATTTCGGAAGTGGCTCGTCGCGAGAGCATGCCGTGTGGGCGCTGCATGACTACGGCTTTCGCACAGTCATCGCCCCTAGCTTCGCCAACATCTTTCACAAGAACTGCTTCGAGAACGGGCTGGCGCCGGTCATCCTGCCCGAGGATGTAATCGCCGACATCATGGCGAAAGCGAAGGCCGCCAACGGCTATAAGCTTACCGTCGATCTCGAAGCGCAGGAGATATACGATGAGCAAGGCTTAAGCGTGTCGTTTGTGGTACATGCAGAACCCGAAGTGAACGAGTTTCGGCGGTACTGCCTCTTGAACGGCCTGGACGAGATCGGCCTGACGCTGCAAATAGAAGACAAGATCGCGGCTTATGAGGCGAGTCGCTGGGGCAAGTCGTTTACGCCGGCCCGTAACGCGCCCCTTGAGGCGAGACCCTAAGCGGATCATGGCACGAGGGTCCAGACGTGGGCCGGGCGTTATCATCTCGAACTGGAGTAACTCGCGTCTTCCGTTCTTCCAGCGCCTTGGTGTAGCACTTCGCAACTATCTCCGCCGTTTTCGCACGTTCCCGCCGAGTACCTGCTGCGGTAATCTCGGCGAGCCGGGCTGCTGACAGCAGGAAGCGCCGCCCGGTCCGGGTGGACACGCTGGGCACCATCACTAGTGAGCAATCGTGGCTGCAGACCTCTGGTCGGTCAGCCGGTTCGATCGAACAAGAAAAACTATGACATCGAAAGTCCGAGTTTACATCTCAAGGGAACTACTGCAAGAAGTAGATCAGGTAGCAGGCAAGCAGAGTCGGAGTGACTTTGTGGAAGCCGCTGTACGGGAAAAGATATCGCGTGATGCGTTAGGCGCGGTCCTTAAGAAGTCCGCCGGCATTTTGAAATCCTACGATTACCCTGAATGGGAAACACCCGAAAAGACATCTGCCTGGGTACGGTCACTTCGCCAACAGGACAATGAAAGCTTGCAACGGAAACTGGATAGATCTAATGGCTAATTTCTCGATCGTAGCTCTGCCCGGCGATGGCGTTGGGCCAGAGGTGATGGCCGAAGCCCTGCGCATCCTCACCGCCGTCGGCGAGCGCTTTGGCCACCGTTTCGATGTGCAGAAAGAGCTATTCGGCGGCATTGCCATCGATACTTACGGTACGCCGCTACGACAGGAGACGCTCGACCTCAGCAAGCGCGCTCAGGCCGTCCTCCTCGCAGCCGTTGGTGGGCCTAAGTGGGACGACCCCAAAGCCGCCGTCCGGCCCGAACAGGGGCTTCTCGCGCTGCGCAAGGGCCTTGGCCTGTTCGCCAACATCCGGCCGGTGAAGGTCGATCCGCACCTCGCCAACTCCTCTACGATAAAGGCGCAAGTGCTCGACGGCGTCGACCTTGTCGTCGTCCGGGAATTGACGGGTGGCCTCTATTTTGGCAAGCCGCAGAAGCGCTGGCGCAGCGCCGGTGGCCGTCAGGCCGTAGATACGCTCCGCTATTCGGAGGTAGAAGTGCGGCGCATCTTGCAGGTCGGCTTCGACCTGGCGAGACAGCGACGCCAGAAGCTCGCGAGCGTGGACAAAGCGAACATCCTCGAATCGAGCCGTCTGTGGCGCGAGATGGCGAACGAGATGGCCCAAGACTACCCGGACGTAGAGCTACGGCACGTACTAGTTGATGCCTGCGCAATGGCCCTTATCCGCCGGCCGGTCGACTTCGATGTCATCGTGACCGAGAACATGTTCGGCGATATCCTCACGGATGAAGCGTCGATACTCGCCGGCTCGCTGGGCATGCTGCCCTCGGCCAGCCTGGGCCGAAGACGACGCGACCGCACCGGCCTCGGCCTCTACGAGCCGATCCACGGCTCGGCGCCGGACATCGCCGGCAAAGGCGTTGCCAACCCCATCGGCATGATCCTATCGGTGGCGATGATGCTACGGCTCTCGCTCGGCCTGACGCGGGAAGCAGAGGCTGTCGAGCAGGCCGTGGAAGTCGCGCTGGCGGATGGCTACCGCACCGCCGACGTCGCCGAAGAAGGCGCGAAGGTCGTCGGCACGCGCGAAATGGGCGAACGCATCGCGTCGGGAATTTAGGCGCTACTCGAACACTACCGTCTTGTTCTTGTACACCAGCACGCGATGGCGCAAATGCAGGCCCACCGCTCTCGCTAGCACGATCTTCTCCAGGTCCTTCCCCTTACGGACCAGGTCATCGACAGAGTCGCGATGGCTCACACGTGCGACGTCCTGCTCGATTATCGGCCCTTGGTCTAGCTCCTCCGTGACGTAATGGGCGGTCGCGCCGATGATCTTGACGCCGCGTTCGTAAGCGAGGTGGTACGGTCGCGCCCCTGCGAAGGCGGGCAGGAACGAGTGGTGTATGTTGATGATGCGGTTGGGGTAGCAGCCGACGAACTCCGGCCCGACGATCTGCATATAGCGGGCGAGCACGACCAGGTCGATACGCTCTTCTGCCAGCTTCGCTAAGATGCGCGGCTCCTGTTCGGCCTTCGTCTCCGAAGTCAACGGATAGTGATAATAGGCGATGTCGAAGTTTTCAGCGAGAGGCCGAAGGTCTTCGTGGTTGCTTATCACTAACGGTATCTCCGCCCTCAGGTCGCCGGCGCGGTACCGGCCCAGCAGGTCGTAGAGGCAGTGCTCCAGCCGCGATACGAAGATGGCGACGCGCGGGACGTGGTCCGTAAAGCGAAGGTCCCAGTCCATAGCGAACCGCTCCGCGATGGGGCGGAACGCCTCGGCTATTCCGTCACGCGGCACGCCGAAGCCATCCAGTTGCCACTCGGCGCGCTGGAGGAAGATGCTCTGCTCTTGGTCGGTGTGCTGATCGGCGTGGATGATGTTGCCATCGTGGCGGTAGATAAAATCGGAGACGGTCGCGACAAGCCCCTTCTGGTCGTGGCAGGATATGAGCAGGACGGCGGTTTCGTTTCTGTTGTTCATCGGTTGTATCGAATCGCTAAGCAAAATGTCATTCTGAGCGAGCTAAGGGGAGCGAAGAATCTGCGAAGCAACGAAGTCCACGTTTAACTGTAAGACCCTTCGCTTCGCTCAAGGTGACAAAAAGGCCGCGAACTTTCTTCGCTCAAAGCTATTGGATGAGATTATACCGCACCTGTACCGACGGAAGAAGGAAGGCGAACGCGGGCTTTCGTCAGAACTCACGTTCCGCTAAACTGTTCATAAGCCAATTGGGAGAAATAAATGGGAAAGGTTGAACTTTACGACACTACGCTGCGGGACGGCACGCAGATGGAGGGCATAAGCCTCTCCGTGGAAGATAAGCTGAAGATCGCCCGCAAGCTTGACGAACTTGGGGTTCACTACATCGAAGGCGGCTGGCCCGGCTCCAATCCGAAAGACGCCGAGTTTTTTCTGCGCGCTCGAACGATGGGCTTTAAGAACTCAAAGCTGGCCGCGTTCGGCGCCACTCGCCGGGCCGGAGGCAAAGTTGACTCCGACGCTAACCTGCGTGCGCTAATCGATGCCAAGACGCCAGTCGTGACCATCGTTGGCAAAGGGCACGCACGGCAGGTGCGCGACATCCTCGAGACGACGCCGGAGGAAAACCTGGCGATGATCGCTGAATCGGTCCGCTATCTCAAAGAGCACGGGCTGACGGTGTTCCTCGACGCCGAGCACTACTTCGATGGCTTCGACGAAGACCCCGACTACGCCATTCAGTGCCTGCGGACGGCCGCGAACGCTGGCGCGGACTGCGTCGTTCTCTGCGATACCAACGGCGGCACAGTCACTTCGAAAGTAGCGAGCTTATTTAAAGCTACGCGGGATGCCCTCCCGGAGGTCGCCATCGGTATCCACGTTCACAACCACGCCGACATGGCGGTGGCGAACAGCATCGCGGCCGCCGAGCTTGGCGCTGCCCATATCCAGGGTTGCATCAACGGCTACGGCGACGGTGGCGGCAACGCCAATATGATAAGCATTATTGCGAACCTCAAGCTTAAGCTTGGAATCGATGTCATCAGCGATGAGCAGCTTGCCAAGCTGACCGAGGTCTCGCGCTACGTCAGCGAGGTTGCAAACCTAATACCCAATCCGCATCAGGCGTACGTCGGCCAGAGCGTCTTCGCCCATAAGGCTGGGCTGCACGTCGCGGCGGTGGTCAAGCATGAGAGCTCGTACCAGCACATCGACCCCACCCGCGTAGGCAACCAGCCGCGCGTCCTCGTGTCAGAGCTGGGCGGGCGCCGCAACGTCCAGGCCAAGCTCGAAGAGCAAGGTATAGACATCCCGCTATCCGACGAAGAGGTCAGGCAGCTAGTCAACAGCGTGAAGGAGATGGAGAGCAAGGGCTATCAGTACGAAGGCGCTGAAGCGTCTTTCGAACTGCTTGTACGGCGCAGCCGCCCCGATTACGACCCGCCGTTCGAGCTCAAAGATTTCATGGTCGTCGAGCGCCGTCGTCACAGTCATGATGGTGATGACGACGATCGCGAGATGCTGGCAGAGGCGATGGCGAAGGTACGCGTGGATGACGAGGTCATCCATACCGCGGCAGAAGGCAACGGTCCAGTCAACGCCCTCGATGCTGCCGTGCGCAAGGCGCTTTTGCAATTCTACCCGACATTGGAAGCGATCAAGCTAGTCGACTACAAGGTACGTATTATCGATAGCGCGATCGGTACGGGCGCTTCCGTACGCGTCCTCATCGAGTCCACCGACGGCGAAAATCGCTGGGCGACCGTTGGCGCCTCGAGCGACATTATCGAGGCCTCCTGGCTCGCCCTCTCGGACAGCCTCGAGTGGTGGCTGATCCGTAGGGGCGTATCTTCGTAAAAGAGCTTTAGAATAACAAAAAGAGGGCTGCTTAAAATAGCAGCCCCCTTTTGTTAAACTCGGTTCTACTGCATCGGGCCGTTGTCGCCCTTCTCCATGAAGCCATGAATGCGGTCCTTCAAATCGCCCAGATTGAAGCCTTGTCCGCTGATCCCAGGCAAGAGCGAACCGATGAGTCCGACCGGAGCGATAACCCGCGCATCAGTCCCACTTCCGACCGTCGCCACTACCACCTTAGCGCCGTCCTCCAGGCGATCCAGCAGAGCCTGTCCGACCGTGTCTTCGGTGATCTGGTATGTCTTATCGCCGCTGCCATCGTTCGGCGTGATCGTGACTGAATCGTCAGTCTTGCTCGCCAGCGTGCCGGCGATGACGTTAACCGTTATGGGATTGCCGTTTTCATCGGTGAGGTTGAACTGACCGCTTAGGACGTGTTCGAAAAGCTCACCCTTCTCGATGCCATCCAGTTCTGGGAACGGGTTGTGACGCTCGCGCAGCGGTTCGAGTGGCTCACCGAGCGTAACGCTCACGTCCATGGTCTGCCCGTCGCGGTCTATAGTGAGGCTTACGGTATCGCCCGCAACCTTGTCTTTAAGCTGTTCGCGCAGCTCCCTTAAATTGCTTACCGTTGTGCCGTTGGTGGCCGTTATCACGTCGCCGCGCTGAAGCCCGGCGCTATCGGCCGGGCTATCCGCTATTACGCTAGCCACCGTCAGTCCGTCTGAGGTCTGCGATGCTGTAATGCCGAGCCATGGCTTGCCTGCTTCTTGCAAAACGGTGGCCTGGTCTAAGGGGTTTATGACTTCTCCGTCTTTGCCGGAGGACGCCATAGCTATGGCCCCGCCGGCGAGCATTACCAGCACCGCGACCCCCAAGAACCCGATACCCCAACTTTTCTTCATCTCTGTCCCTCCCTTTCGAATTCTCTTTCAACAGCTATAACGTGTTTAACAAAGAGCAGATTCGTCGTCCCGTAACGATCTTACCGAATAGAAGTTGAGAATTTCCTGAGGATTGTCAATAAGCGATTCGCTTTGTTATACTCTGCGCAATACATGCTTGGAGGAGCTAAGTGGTTGTGGTGAATTTCCCCAAATGCCAGAAATGTAAGGAGGGCGATCTCGTGCCCCTGTCGGACTTCGGAAGCCAGGGGGCGGCGATCTATTTTAAGGCGTGGGCCTGCACTAACCCTGATTGTGGCTTTAATATCAAGATACGTAACGGAGATCTTTACGTCGACGAGCCGATAACGAACGGAGCTCTGCACTCACCCCGAATTCGCTAAATCGCAGGACTAATCAATCCTAATACAAAAGTATTTGGGTATCGGTCAGCGGCCGATACCCAAATACTTTATGCCCTTCGCTTCGATCTCTTCCCTCGCCAGCACGTTTCGTCCGTCTACAATTACGTTGCATCCAGAAAAGCGGCCAAAGTCCAGGTTACGATAAGCGGCATGGTAGCTCTGTATCAATATCACATCCACGTCGGGTGGCGGCTCTAACGAGGCAGCTCGCAAGCCCAGGCTCTCGATCTCTTCCGGCGTAAAAAGAGGATCGTGTACGAGGACGTTGGCCCCCGCTCCCTTAAGCTCGTCGGCGAGCAGAAGAGTGGAGGAGTGGGCAGCTTCCTTCACGTTAGGACGGTAGGCTAGGCCTAAGATGAGCACTTTTTTGTCGGTCAGGTCTCCGTATTCCCTTAACAGCAGGTGCTTAGTGTAGCCGGCCATGCCGTCATTGATGCGCCGGGCTATTGAAATTAGCGTATCTCGCTCGCCGTTTTGCGTGAGGAAATATGGATAGACGGGAATGCAATGTCCGCCCACGCCAACGCCCGGTTGGTGGATATGCGAAAACGGCTGGCTATTGGCAGCCACGATCGCTTCCGTCACATCGATTCCCCACTGGGCTGCTCGCATAGCGAAATCGTTCGCCAGGGCGATGTTCACATCGCGGTAAATGGCCTCCGCGAGTTTGGTAAACTCCGATGTCTCTGCGTCTCGTACGCCGGTTATCGGAGCGTCTAAAACTTTTGAATAGAAGTCCACGGCAGCCCTCGTACTCTCCTCGTCCACACCGCCTACTACTTTAGGATATCGGGCGAGGTCGCTGAAGATGCGTCCGCTGTAGACTCTTTCCGGGCTATAGGCCAAAAGATAGTCGGCCCCGAGGCGCTTTCCAGCCGCTTCCAGGACGCCGCCAACGCGCTGTCTTGTGGTGGTGACTGGGACTGTGGGCTCGATTATAACTAGCGTTTTCTCAGATATGCTGGTGGCAACGAGGGAGGAGGCTGCGTCCAGCGCGGAGAAGTTCGGCAGCGACGCCTCATCGATATCGACTGGAACGATGATGACTGCTACTTCGGAGCGAGCGACAGCCTGGATTCCATCAGTAGTTGCCGTCAAGCGGCCTGCGTTCACGACCTCTGCAAGTCGCTCCGGCAGCGCCTCTTCGTCTTGGTGGGGGCTTACGCCGCGGGAGACCAGTTCGACGACTTTAGGATTGATGTCATAGCCTATGACGGTGCAGCCTTTACTGGCGAATTGGACGGCGAGCGGCAGACCGATTTTTCCCAGACCGATAACGCAAACGCGCACTGTATCCCCGAACTACGAGCTTAAAGTTTGAATTGGCTGCCCAACCCGGCCTGACTCAACTAGCAACTCCGCGATGCGTAGAGCAGCGATGCCGTCATTCGCGCTTACGGGCGCCTCTCGACCATCACGGACGGCCTTCACGAAAGCGGATAACTCAGCTTCCAGTGGCTCCCGGCGCCTTACCTCGATGATTTCTGCGCTGTCCGTATGTTGCAAATGCAGGTCCTGAGTCAGGTAATCCGCTATGAAAGTCCCATGCTCACCGAAAACGGTCAACTGTCTGACCTTTGAAGGCGATAGCCAGTTTACATCTAAAAGCGCAATGACGTCATGATCGAAGCTGAGGATGCCGAGTAAGGTATCCTCGTGCTCGGTTTTTAGGCCTCGCCTAGTCCGGGCGTATATCTGGGTAGGCTCCCTCTCCAGCAATAGCCTGATGATGTCGATGTCGTGTGTGGCCAGATCGTGGACGACGCCAACATCACGTACGCGGGGTTGAAAGGGTCCGACGCGCCGCGCCTGCACTTGCAAAATATTGCCTATCTCGCCGGCGAGAAGCCTTTCCTTCAATTCCGTCAGGGCTGGATTGAAGCGTTCGATGTGGCCGACCATCAGGTTTACGGACGCGGCTTCGGCTTTGCGCGCCATCTCCAACCCCTCGCCTATAGTTGAAGCGATGGGTTTCTCGACTAGGACGTGAGCGCCGCTTTCCATCGCATCTGTTGCCACTTCTTTATGTAACCGCGTAGGCACGACCACGGAAACTAGATCGACACGCTCCTCTTCGAGCAGACGCCTGTAATCGTCGTACACGTGTGTGTTGCTGTTTTGGCTTGCTTTATCGCGTAGTGCGGGATCGAGGTCCGCTACCGCGACGAGTTCGACGCCCTCCAGCGTGCGGTAGATGCGCAGATGGTTCCAGCCCATCGAACCCAGGCCGATAACGGCGGCGCGAAGCTTGCTCGGAGACATATCAGACCTTCTGCCCGGTAAATGAGGCTGCGGCCTCAACTATCTTCGTTAGCTCTTCCTCGCTGAGCGCAGGGTGCACCGGCAAAGAGAGCACCTCTCTGCTCGCCTTTTCCGCTTTCGGCAGCGGTTCGCGATAGCCCATCTTTCGGTAGATCGGTTGCTGGTGGATAGAGGTTGGGTAGTAGACATTGGCGCCGATCCCTTGTTCTCGCAGGTGGCTGAGGAGAGCGTCCCTCTGCCCGTTGCGCACCCTAACGGTGTACTGATGATAGACATGATAGCAGCTGTCTCGCTCGGTGGGCGTTTCTACGCCTCGCAAGTTTGCTGATAGGTAAGCGGCGTTCTTCCTGCGAGCGTTGTTGAATCCTTCCAGCTTCTTTAACTGCACCAGGCCGATGGCCGCCAGGATGTCTGTTAGTCGCCAGTTGTAGCCGATATCCTCGTGATGGTAGGGAGCCGAAGCTCCGTGATTGCGAATGAGACGGGCCGCGTTCGCAACGTTGTCGTCGTTCGTCGTGATCATCCCGCCTTCGCCGGTCGTTACGTTTTTCGTCGCGTAAAACGAGAAGCAACCGGTCCCCAAACTCCCTATCGCGTGGCCATTAATAGTCGCCCCGTGGGCCTGGCAAGCGTCTTCGATAACCACCAGACCGTACGTTTCCGCTAGCTGCATCAGTTCGTCCATACGCGCTGGGTGGCCGTACAGGTGTACGGGCATGATGGCCTTCGTCTTGTTTGTTATGCGCCTGACAACGTCGGCCGGATCGATGTTGAAATCGTCTGGTAAAATATCGGCGAATACTGGTCGTGCGCCGGTGGCGAGGATCGAGTTCGCCGTGGCGATGAAGCTGAACGAGGTGGTGATGACTTCATCGCCCGGCCCGATGCCGTGAGCGAGCAGCGCTACGCTTAGCGCTGCGGTGCCGGATGAGACGGCGATCGCCTCCTTCACGCCGCACATAGCGGCGAAGGCTGCTTCGAACTCCTGGACCTTTGGGCCTTGAGCGAGCTGGCCGCTCTCCAATACGGCCCGCACAGCCTCCATCTCCTCTTCGCCGATTAGGGGTTTGGAGATGGAGATCATCGGACGGCGGCCTCCAGGGGTGGAAGAGCATAAGTGTCGTTGCAATGATAACAACGCCATAGCTGGCCTTCGAGTTTAAGCCGCCGGCCGCATTTGCATACGTAGCCGAGCGGCTTAGCAGGGCAGCCTGCGACGAGCGTTTGCTCAGGAACGTCCCGCGAGACGATAGCCCCGGCGGCCACCAGCGCCCAGCGCCCGATGGTGACATCTGGCAGGACGATAGCCCCCGCACCGATAGAGGCGCCATACCGGACTAAAATGCTGCCGGCATCCCAGGCCTCGTTCGATTTAGGCTGGCCGTCTGGCGAGATAGCTCGCGGATAACGGTCGTTAGTAAGGCATACGTTCGGACCAATGAAAACGCCGTCCTCTAGGATTGCCTTGTAGTATATAAGCGCACCATTCTGAATTTTTACGCCATCGCCGATACGAACGTCGTGGTCGATGTAGGCGTCCTTCCCAACAACACAGTTAGCCCCTAAGCTCGCGTTTTCCCGTATCTGGGCCTGGTGCCATACGCGCGTACCCTCGCCGAGCACCGCGCTCGGGTCTACTTCTGCGGTAGGGTGGACAGTGACCATCTAAATCGCCTTTATGTTTGCGCTTGGTTGGTCGATTTCGGCGAGAGCATGGATCAGGGCCGGGAGATCGCTCTTGTCTTGGTTCGCTTGTAGCTTTTGTATCGCCGCTATCAATCTCTGCGAGGATAAGTTAGTCGCTCGCTCTCTCTCAGCCAGGAAGACCTTTGGATGTGACGTACTTACAAGCTGCTCGCTATCGCTGACGAGCTCTTCGCGGAGTTTCTCGCCTGGACGCAGCCCAGTATAGATGATTTCGAACTCCTCGCGTTTAAGCCCGCCGAGACGGATCATTTTCTCAGCTAGGTCGACTATTAGCACCTCTTCGCCCATGTCTAGCAGGTAGATCTGGCCCTGCTGGGCGAAGGACGCCGCCTGGATCACGAGGCTCGCCGCTTCGGGGACGGTGAGGAAGTAGCGTTTGACCTCTGGGTGGGTCACGGAGATGGGCCCGCCCATCTGTATCTGCCGCCAGAAAAGTGGGATGACGCTTCCGCGGCTACCCATCACGTTGCCGAAACGGACGGCGCAAAAGGTCGTACGGCCCTGGCGTTGCTGACCGAGAGAGGTAACTAGCAGTTCGCCGATGCGTTTGGTCGCGCCCATAATGCTAGTTGGTTTGACGGCTTTATCGGTAGATATGAAAGCGAGCTTATCGGTGTCGTACTTCAGGGCGATCTGACATAGGTTCAGCGTGCCTATCACGTTAACCCTATAAGCCTCCGCAGGATGGTCTTCCATAAGCGGGACATGCTTGTATGCGGCGGCGTGAAAAACGACCTCCGGCCGGCTCGCTTCGAAGATGCCGCCGAGGCGAGTCTTATCGGAGACGTCCGCGATCCATAGCTTTATCTCACAGTCATCGCTTTTAGGTAAAAGCTCCGTTAGGAGGTCGTGCAAGCCAGATTCGTTGTTGTCGAGCAGGTGAAGGCTTGCCGGGCCAAGCGCCATTAGTTGCCGGGAAAGCTCAGACCCTATCGATCCGGCAGCTCCAGTCACCAGAACGCTGCGGCCGTGGATGGTCTTAGAGCACTCGACATAATCTATCTCCAACGGCTCTCTCTCCATGAGGTCGTCCACCGTTATCTCGCGTAATTGAGTGGGCCGTGCCCGACCGCTTACTATATCGGCTAAGTTGGGCACCAGTTGTACCTGAACGCCGGCCGTTTGGCATATCGTCAGGATCTCTCTGATGTTCGTTTCATCGCCGGCCAGCGCGACGAGTTCGACCTTATACTTCCGCGCTATCGAAACGATATCGTAACGGCTACCGAGCACCGGTAGACCGTGGATGCGGAGGCCCCGATTGCGAGGGTTATCGTCTACGAAACCAACCGGTCGATAGCCCAGATAACGATTATGCAAGAGTTCTCTGGCTAGCAACTGGCCGGTATCGGCAGCGCCCGCTATGAGCACTCTTTGGATGCTTTCTGCCCCTTCCCCAAAAGGCGAGAGATAGGAAGCTGCCAGGCGTGGCCACAGCTTCGTGAAACCCATCCCCAAGAACGTCAGGATGCCGGCCATCAAGTTCACGCTCAAAGGTATATGTCGAGGAGCGGGAAGGAAGAAGTTAACGACGAAGATCGATGCTGTGACAGCTGTGACCGCCAAGCCTAAATTAATGACATCTTTTAGGCCACCGTACCTCCAGGCAGTACGGTAGATGCCAAGCAGCGTGTTGCCAAAAAGATAACCCAGGATAGCCGGGGCAAGTAGATAGTAAAACCAGCGCCAAGAATCGGATGGCACCGATCCATCGAATCTCAGCATAAGCGCTGCGGCGTAGCTTACGGCAACAATAGCCGAATCTAGGCCTAGCCCGAAGAGAAGGAGAAGAAGTTTGTTATGGCGCGCGTAAGGAGGGTTGCTGAATTGCGATCCGACTCGTCCCTCTGCCATTTTTTTCTAACTATAAAAATCGCTTGGTTAGCTTTAGACTTAGCGTCACCTGGCGCCCTCCCGTTTCGCTACTGTGAGCAGCGTAAGTGCAACGATCTTTACGTCGCGCAGGAACGAGCGCTTTTTAGCATATTCCAGATCGTAGAGCATGCTTTGGTGGTAGGTCAAATCCGAACGTCCCCTTATCGCGGCGATACATGTCATGCCGGGTTTAACTTGATGACGTTTATGATACGGAGGCGGGTACTGCTTTACTAGTTCTGGAATCTCCGGCCTCGGCCCCACAAGGCTCATGTCGCCTTTTAAAACGTTCAGCAGTTGTGGGAATTCATCGACAGTGGTGACGCGTAGGGCGTGGCCGATCGGCGTTACGCGGGGATCTCGCCTCAGCGGCGGGCTGAACATATAGGAGTGAAAGTCCTCGACGACCGGGGGTGGCCCGGGCGGCAGGACTTTCATCGTGCGAAGCTTGTAGAACTTGAACGGACGGCCCTTATAGCCGATGCGCGGTTGATGAAATATGACCGGGCCGGGCGCCTCTAACTTCAGAAGTAAGCCAAGTATTAATAGGAGGTGCCAGAGGCACGCCAAGCCCAATGCGGATACAAATATGTCAGCGGAGCGCTTGGCCATGTCAGCGCCGGTTGCGGCGGACTACGTCCCTTACGGCCTCCGCTACGCGGCCTACGCCGTCCTCTCCCAACCGTGGGTAAAGCGGTAACGAGATCAGGCCTTCGTAGACAGCTTCGGCGTTCGGGAAGTCGGTCGGCTGGTATCCGTAATGCTCGCGGTACCAGGGGTGCTTGTGCACCGGTATGAAATGGACGGAAGTCCCGATGCCGCGCTCTCGCAAGGCCTCGATGAACTCAGAACGATCGATCTCCAGGCGGTCAGCAACTACGCGGATCGGATATAGATGCCAGACGTGACGGACATCGGGCCTCGTCGCCGGAAGTATGATCTCTTCTAGATCGCCCAAATAGCGCTGGTAAAGTTCCGCCTGGTGTTTGCGCTCTTCGATGAACGACTCTAGCTTCTCCATTTGGTGAATACCGAGCGCCGCCTGAATATCCATCATGTTGTACTTGTATCCCGGGGCTAACACTTCGTAGTACCAAGAGCCTTTATCTGTGTAGCGGTCCCATGCGTCGTGGCTCATGCCGTGCAGCGTTAGAAGGCGTATCTTATTAGCGAGTTCCGCATCGTTTGTCGTGACCATGCCCCCCTCACCGGTGGTCATGTTCTTTGTGGCGTAGAAGCTGAACGAAGTTGTGTGGCCGATGCCCCCGATGCTTTTGCCCTTGTATTCGGCCCCGACAGCATGGGCCGCGTCTTCGATCACCGCGAGGTTATGCCGTTCGGCAATCTCCATCAGTTCGTCCATGCGGCACGGCTGCCCCGCGTAGTGGACAGGCATGATCGCTCGCGTCTTCGGCGTAATGCGTCGCTCAACATCGGCTGGGTCGAGGTTGTAATCGTCGAGGCAAATGTCGGCAAGCACAGGGGTTGCGCCAAGATGCACGGCGACGTTAGCGGTCGCGCAGAAAGTTAGGGTCGTAGTGATCACTTCGTCGCCCGGGCCGATATCCAGCGCGGCGAGGGAAAGGTGCAGACCGGCTGTGCAGGAGTTGACCGCTGCTGCATGCTCAGTACCGACGTAGTTGCGAAACGTTTCTTCGAAGCGGGTGACCTTCGGGCCGGTCGTGAGCCAGCCTGAGCGTAGGGTATCGACTACTTCATCGATCTCGGACTCGTCGAGTGTAGGGAGGCAATAAGGTATGAAGTCTTCCATTGGCCTGCGCCTCCTTAACCTCTTTTTATTATCGTTGCGAGATAGTGGGTTCGGAGTAAAGGCACCTTTTCCAATAAGTAACAAGCCAGCCATGACCGTCTGGCCAGCAGACGCGTCAGGGGTGGCGCTAGAGTGATGTGTGAGAAGCGGTAATCGCAATCAGGGAAGAGCGAGCGCACTTCGGAAGCGCCAATGCCTTGCGCATCAGGGTTTCGCGGGTTCATGACGAAATCGTACCACAGGACGAGCCCGCCCGGATGCAATACGCGCAACATCTCCCCCGCGATCCGCTGCTTTACGTCCGGATCGAGGATCGAGGTGAACATCGTAAATTGCGTGACTACGTCGAAAGCCTCATTGGGATACGGTAAGGAGGTAGCATCCCCGGCCCGTAAATCCATGGTGGGGGCCAAGAGACGCGCCTGCTCGACGCGGTTCTCCAGCAAATCGATCCCAGAGAGGTTTGTAGGCTCGGCGCCTAAGCGTAGGAGGAACCGTAGCCAGAACCCGTCGCCGCAGCCAATATCTAGTGCCCTACGTCCGTTCAGGGGCAATAGACTGCGACGCTGAAGGGTTTGAACGATAGCCCTCTCGAGCTGCTGTATCAAAAAGAGATTGGCGGGATGCCAGTAGGCGTACCTCTCCTCCGCACCGGTTGCTTCCCGCCGGGCGTAAACAGCACGGATGCGGAGGAGAGGTACACTGCTCATGGTTCGGTACTAATCTACTTTGGCTGGAAGGTGGCTTTCGCCAAGCACCAGCCAGCGGAATAGCGCCCGCAAAAGCCCTAGTCCATAGCCAATGTGCAGACAAGCGAATGCCGGCGGCAAGTACGGCAGATAACGCCAGCCGACCTTTGATGCGAGCGACGCAGAAGTGGCCAGGGAGATCATAGCGTAGTTGCCGACTATAAGACCGAATATCGTACGGGCGTCCTTGCTCGCCACGCCTGCTGTGCCGCTCACGATTAAGCTCGCGACGAACAAACTTGGTACGATCTGTCTCGGTTTTACGCGATGGGGATAACGTCGCATAACCACCAGCTTGCTGAAGCCGTAGTTGAAGTACTGCCGGAAAACCGAACGCAAGCTAGAGCGAACGTAGTAGTAAGATTCCAATTTCGGCGTCTGGAGGATCTTTCCCCCTACTTCCGTGAGGCGATAGTGGAAGTCGGTATCGGCGTCGCCGTTCATCTGCTCATCGAACTCGCCCACCCTGTCAAACACATCTTTGCGATAGAGAGCGAAGGCGGCCGCATCGACAGGCTGCTCCTTGTGGCTGTAGCGGAACAGAGCGTTGCCCACGCCGAAGGGCGAAGACATGGCGATGGCGATGGCCTGGCTTTCAGCCCCTTCACCGATGCTCGTAATAGGACTGGCTACGCAGTCTACGCCTCTCTCCGTGATCAGGCGCACGCCCTGCGAGATGAAGTCAGGGCCCAACCGGCTATGCGCGGACGTAATGCCGACTATCTCCCCGCGGGCTGCCTTGACGCCTTCATTTAGCCCTCTGGAGGTGATCCGTCCCGGGTTGTCCACGAGCTTAAGGGAGTAAGGCACTCTGCGGGCCAGGTCTGCCACTATCGCACGGGAATTGTCCGTGGACTCGCCGTCCATTACCAGCACTTCCAGCAGGTCCGGTGGATAGTCCTGCTGGGCGATGGAACGAAGGCAGCGCTCGATATAACGCTCCTCGTTTCTCATCGGGACGATCATAGTGACTGGCGGTAGCCGGTTGCTATTCATCTAAGAACTCCTGCCATCTTTGACTATCCTAACGTCTCTTAGCATTCTAAGTTAAACTGCCGCGATCGGTTAACAAGTCCAACCGTTGATGTCGATTATTCCCTTCTTTGTACCAACTGGTGCGGGCTTGGAGGACTACGGCAACGGCTGGCAGATATACTTGAACGGTCCGTTCGGGCATGCCGGTGCTCCGAGATACGCTAGCACTACTGATTTCACGGCCTTCGTTACAGAGCGTCTGGGCTGCCTCCATTACGCTTTTCCGATTGTTCTTCTCGTTGTTGATGCGGAGTAAGAGCAAGGCAACCGGCAAAGCCGAAATAAAGAGGCTGCGTATCAGCCACTTTTTATTGAATGTGGCATCCATTAGGCTGCTGATTGCAGACAATTCGACCATCCCCGTAGACTCAACCGATAAGAATCCTGCCGTCACCATAGCCACTAGAAGGGGCCCTAATTGCACAGATGAGGGACTTCCTTGATTCGATAGTCTCGTTTTAAATCTTAGCCAACGCTGCATATTCCATCTCCAGCATTCGGGCAACCGTTAGATAATCGTGATGGCGGATGACCCATTCTCGTCCCTTCTCACCTGCCTGTTGCCTCAGTGTGGGATCATCGACCAGTTTCATTAAATAATTGACGAGCATTCCTACATCGTTTGTAGAATACAACGGCGGTGGCTCGTCGTAAAAGCTCGGATAGCTGAAGTAGGAGACCACAGGCTTACCGCAGGCCATACTTTCGAGTTCCGACATGCTTACTATCCCGAGCTTGAACTGCCCGATTATGATGTCATAGCGGTTGAGTAACGCAGGCATCTCTACGTAGGTCACGGGCTTAATGAAATTCACGTCCGTGCGATCTCGGTATCGCTCTACCTCGCCCCCGAGCTCGAAAGCATCGACCTGTACCTCCGGACGCCTTTGTTTCAGCTGCCCTATAGCCGCAAACGCCACGTCTGGGCCTTTAACTTCGTCCAAACGGCTAATAAATAAAAGTCGCGGCGACGGATTCTCGTAGCCTTCGTTCATAGGGCGAAAGCTCTCTGTATTGATCGGGTTCGGTAGGAATATCGCATCGGGGCGGATACGCGCGGCGTGGGCCATCAGGTCAGGCGTCGAGAAAAATACCTTCTCTGCCGCTCGAAGCGCCTTGACCGTGACCTTCCTTAGGAGAGGGTGATACAGGTTGCGATACAGGTCGATCCCGTGGCAATGGAGAAAAAACGGGTACTTGCCCATGATGCCCATCCAACCCATGTAAGCGACGTGAAGATGGATTACGTCAAAGTTATTCGCCCGCAGGTATTTGTTGATGGCCAGAGCTTCTTGCAGGCGCTGGGGCAAGAAGAGACTTTTGATCGGTAAGGGGTATCGTGCGCCCGCAACCTGGGTTGGAATTAGTTCGGCCTGGTTGCCGAGGATGTTTAAACCGTCAACAAGCGTACTGCCTACATTTGCTACGTCCCGAACGTGAGCGATCTTCATATCGTTCCTTAGCGAATTTTGCCTTATCGAACCGCGCTAGACGCCGGTGGCATCGCATACTTCTCGTACTCATCAAGCAATATCTTTGCGCTTTTGCGGTAATCGTGGCGCTCTAAGACCCACTCCCGGCCATGTTCACCTGCCCGCCGGCGCATCTCTGGATCTTCACACAGAGCAACGAGGTAGTCTACCGCAGCGTCCACGGCCCTCGCCGAGAACAAGGGCGGCGGCTCGTCGTAAAACTCCGGATATTTGAAATAGGAGACCACCGGTTTACCGCAAGCCATGCTCTCCAACTCCGACATGCTCATGATGCCGAGCTTAAACTGGCCGATCACGACATCGTACCGGTTTATCAACGCTGGCATTTCACTGTAGGAGACGGTAGAGATGAAATTAAGCTCTGGTATCGATCCGTAGCGCTGGACTTCTGGCCCCCAGTTGAAAGCATCGATGCTGACGCTTGGCAAGCGACGTTTTAACTCACGCACTATCCTGATCGCAACGTCGATGCCTTTTCTATCCCACAGCCTGCTAATGAGAAGCACTTTCGGCCCGTGGCTGTTCGCTACTACATCGGGAAGAGGCCGGAAGTTATCGGTGTTGATGGGGTTGGGAATGAATACGGCATCGGAACGGAAAGGCTTTACGTGGTCCCAAAGGTCTGGCGTCGAGTAGTAGACGCGTTTGGCTCGGCGGAGGGAAGTAACAGTCGCCCACTTCAAGAGAGGCATGTACAAATTGATATCGAGGTCATGGCCGTGGCAGTGCAAGAAGTAGGGATAGCGTCCGGCAATTCCCACAAGTCCCATGTAGGCGAAGTGCAGATGCACAACGTCGAAAGGGTTGGTTTTAGCGTAGCGATTGACGGAAGCAGCCTCTAAAACGCGATTGGGCACGAATAACGCTTTAATCGGCATTGGGTACTTGCCGCCAACGTCCTTCATGTCCATGACTTCTGCCTGATGGCCCTGAGCGTTCATGCCCTCAGCCAGCGTGGAGGCTACGCTAGCTACGTTACGGACGTGTAGTACCTTCATTCGTGACTAAATTGCTAATTAGGTTTGGGTTTCGTCTAACCGCGAAAGGGCTCGACATCCCTGGGTTGCCGTCGGAATGGCATGTGCGTCGCGAGCGACGTTCACTGCCTCGCTAGGACGGGCGATACCGTTGATTCGACTCCGGCTGCCCTCTCTTTCTTAAGGATGATCTGAAGAGACGCCAGTAAGCCGAATCCCAACCAGAGGTACGGGTCTTCAAAAAGCCTTCCTTCAACCTGGCTGCTCAACAAAATAGTGAGGAGCATGCCGGAGAGGCCGATCACGGCGAGTTTATCGTTATACGGCCCCTGCCGGTAAAGAGAAGAAACCAGGCGAGCTACGCGATACGTCAGGAAGCCAACGATGACGATGCTTAACGCTCCTAATTCGGCCAGCAGGGTGATAAAAGCGGTGTGGGATGGGATAGCCAAGTAACCATCCTTCCACCAGACCATGTGGAAATATGGCTCTTCGAGCGCATATATAAAACCACCGATCCCCACGCCCGTCCACGGATTTTCGATGAACATCTGCCAGCCGCCCTGGATCAGATAATAACGTTCGCCTATAGCCCTCAAGCCGAGTTGGAAGGTCTCGAAACGTTCGGCCAAAACATCGCTGAACAAGCTCGCAGCCAAGATGATGCTGAGCAGCCCCACTCCGCCGGCTATAAGTAGACCGATCTTGTAGTTGCGTCTGATGGGCAGCATGAGCAGGGTAAGAGGGAGCACACCGGCTAGGGTCACCCAACCGTTGCGCGAGTTGGTAAGAAGCAGTGTCAGGCTGTCGATGGCGATCGTCGCAATTAGGAGTAGTCGTATCTTGTGTGTCCTCGGCCCGAAGAGAAGGGCTATGCACATCAAGATGCTTATATTTAGAAAGCGAGCGAAGAAATTTGGGTTCGCGAAGGTGGCGTTAACACGTGTGGAAGTTTCTAGTAGGAGCTTTGGGTTCCATAGAAAGAAATAGGTGCCCAGGAACTTTTGATAAATGCCCAACAGGCCCAAAATGAGCCCTGTAGCGATTAGCGTATACAAGCACCAGTTAAAAGTCTTTCGGTCATGCACTAAAAGGGGGATTAGCAGAAAAAAACTCATGTTAAAAGCGAAGCGGATGATCTCCCGGACACCCGAACCGAAATTGATGGCGTAACTTAGCGAGAGAAGGTATAGGCCGAAGAGGAGCGCCAGCGGGAAGATAAGATTGCTTTTGGTTAGATAGTCTTTCCAATCGGTGCGCGCGTTCACCGCCCATATAAATGCCACCAAAAGGATCGTAATGCGTCCTATGTCGATAATGGATATTCGAGAGCCTTCTGTCGCCCATAATCCCGAGGTGGGAAGGAATGGGAAGATCTCCTTGGAGATTTCGAGGGGCAGGCTGAGTATAACGAGTGGTATCGCGAGGCGCTGGTCGAACCAAATGATCGCGATAATAGCCAGCCCCACGGCCGCCCCAAGCAGGTAAAGTGAGCTGTCTCCGCTTATGACGATGGCCGAAGCTACGGCAGCCATAAGCACGTAATGCCAGGGTAACGATTGCGGCGTGGCAATTCTGCGCGACCAGTACGATATCATTTGTCGCTACGGCTCCTGGGCCCAGATCGTTGCATCGCTGACGTTAATCCAGACAATGTCCTCTTTACAAAGCTGTGCTAGCGTATTTATCGGAGCGGGCACGTTAGGATCGAAGCCCAGCCAGGACTGCGATTGCGGTTGGAAGAGCCAGGCAACACGCAACAAGCCCGAAGCGATGAGGTTGGCTAAGGCAGACTGCGAATCCTTACAGGAGTCGGGGAACCAATGAACGAGGTTCCATTCAGCGAACAGCCCGACGTTGATGGGCTCCCCGGATGGAGTAGGCGTAGGGTTTTGCGTCGGCGTAGGCGTGGGTGTGGTCTGCGGCAAAGGCTCTGCGCCGTAGACCGAGTAGGCCGCCGCCGAATCTCCCACGAAATAATCGGAATGGACCAACGTAACGCCAGCTATGGGTTTATCCGCACTTATTACGGCGGAGCCCACGAATCCGTTCGGCAGCCGTGGGTCCTGGCGTTGGTCGAATAGGCCAACGCCAGTGATCGTATGAGAGAATGTCGCGGAGCCGCCGGGCAAGGAGTCGCCATAGTAAGTAACCTGCACGTTCGCTGTTCCGCCGTCAGCGACCTGTATCTGGAACCACGACTGCCAGTTGTAATCGACCCCCTCTATGATAGGCGCCCGATACAGGAGCGGCGCCCAGACCGTAGTTCCAGCGCGGCTAAGCGGGATGCCCGTGTACGCGTTTATCGACTCCCGACTATCGTCTATCCACCGGCGCATTACCGTAGCGGCTATCGGCTGGTCAGAAGTGAGCGTGACGGAGCCGTTGAAGTTATCCGGCAGTTCGTCTTCGAGGTACTGTTCGACCAGCGTTGAGCTCTGTACGGCGAAGGTCTTTGTGAGCTTGCCGCCCTCTTCGTCGCAGCAATAGGTGGCTGTGACGTTTACGACTTGCGAAGAGTTGGTTGTACTAATTTGATAGCTGGTCCGCCAGCCTTGTTCAGGGCCTTGATTCTTCTGAATCACCGGCAACAACACAACGTTACCTGTATCTCCTGCATCGGAAACGTTTTGACCGATGCCATTGTACGTGGCGAACGACCGGTTGTCGCTTCTCCACACATCGGCAGTCGCTACGATAAGTTGTTGCGAAGCCGGCGTGTTGCCGTCTACCGTTTCGATTACGACCGAACCGATGTAGCGTTGGGGGAGTTCTGCTCCCATATCCGCCTGGTTGCGCTCAAGGGAGCTTCGCGGTGGCAAGGAGATGCCGCCATTTGGACACCCTGTGAACGGCGAATCTGGCGCTGGATCGGTAAAGACGACGTCGCCGTCGTTACTGCGATAGGTCATACTAACGCAGGCGCTGGTATTACCAGCGTTCTGCACTACGAAGCGGGTGTTCCACACGCCCCCTTCGCCAAAGTTGCTGTAGATGAGCGGCAGGTGCTGCTTATTGTGCCCCTTTGCGGGAGTGTTTTCGCCACCGAAGGCCTTGCCGCCGTTACGTTCGATATCTTTGACCAGTAGCGTGCGGATCTGCGCATCCGCGGTCACGACGGCCGAGCCGCCGAACCCGTTCGGCAGTTGTGAATTCGAGGCCTGACTGAACGTTCGGGACGCCCCCGGAGCGAGGGTCGAAGACGTCTCCTGGGCTGCAGGGAAGCCGCCGGTGAAGTAATAGTCTACGACGAGATTGGCGACCTTGGTGCCGATGTTCTGCACCTGAAACCAGGTGTTTTCGCTGCCGAGAGGGACCGCCTGGCGAAGCAAGTTCGGATTCTCGCCACTCGTAACTGCGGCGGCGAGCAACCATAGCAGCCACACCAGCCCAGCCGCAGGCAAGGCTAGCCACCGCCCCCATCCTAATAAGCCCATCACGCCTCGTCGCATCCCGAAACTCAAAGGCTATGATAGCCTTCACGGGATCGGCTGGTCAACCACGGCTTGTAGTTTAGCGCTTCGGCGAAAGCTAAAGTGGATAGAAACCGAGGGAGACTCCTGAGTCAGTTACGCGACTTGATCTCTTCCGGGCTTTTGAACCAGCGCTGCATCGGCGGCAGGGCATCCAGCGCGAAGGCTCCTATTACACCCACCACAAGTCCAAAAGCCGCTGCAGCTCCCAACCTCTGCGGCCAACCCAAGCCGGCGCCGCTTGCTCTATCTGCCGGGTCGCTGATTCGCGCCGTAATGGGCCCGAGTTCGGAGGCTCTTAGGACGCGCACCGATTCTCTATAGTTGTTCTGGGCTGCGTCTCTGTCCAGGATCAGGGGCAACAGTTCGCGCCTTTGCGTTTGCAGTGCATTGAGCTGCTCTATCGACTGCTGGACGGAAGATGAAAGCACCTGCCGGCGGAGATCTAAAGCTTGTAGAAGGTCTTGAGGGTTTTCCACGCTCGCCAGTACCTCCGGGGGCACCGCTAGGCCGGCTAAGGCGATCCTCAGTTGACTCATCGGCGTGTTGGAGTTAGATACTGCCTGCCGGGCGATCTCGGTAGCTTGCGTTAGACTGGCGAGCTCCGCCTGGTTATCGGCGAGGGTCTTCGAGACCTCGTCCAACACCTCCTGGGTCGGCTCGATGCCTGTGGTGTTCGCCTCAGCCAGAGCGGCTTCGGCGTTCGCTAGCTGAGTGGCGGCATTTGCCGTCTCTCGTTCGAGGGCGGCAGAGGATGCAGGGCCGATATCGGACGCGTTGATGATGGTCTCTATCGCCGCTGCCCACGAGTTTGCGAGATCTATCGCATCCCCTCTCGATCCGCCATTAGCACTGACTCTCAGTCCCTCTGGTCGCTCGGTCACAGAGACGCGGTCTTCGATGTCGTCAGGATCGTTGACCCCGTAAGTCCGCGCGGCTTCGTCTGCCACCTCTTCGCTACGAGCGATGTTGAGGATGTCCTGCTGTCTGATGGCAGTCGGAAGTGGTACAACGTTCGTCTGGATCTGGACGGTTGCTCTGGCGCTGTAACCGGATCCGAAGATGAGCCCGGTCCCTGCGGCCACTAGCAAAGCGACAACGAGAACACCGATGATAAAACGCAGATGACGCTTGAGTACTAAAGCGTCTCGTTTGAGCTCGTTTTCCGATTGTTCCATGACGTTATATTTTGGCCTCATTAAGTCTACTTGTTTGGAGATCGTTGTTCAATAAGACACATCTTTAGTTTTATCAGATTGAAACGCTTGTTCCGATCCATTTTGTAGCAATGTAAGGCCGTAAGGCTTAGCCTTTCTGTAGTCTATAAATGAATGTGGGGTATAGCATATGCAGAACGACCAAGAAAACAGAATACGTGAAAACCAGTACACCCCTGAGGAGCAAAACTCCATGAACCAGACGGCGAACGATGTTCGCGATAAGGCGATGGAAGGCGCTACTAGGATGAAAGAGAGCGTGCAGGATAACGTAAGCAGCTTCCGTACTGGGGCAATGGAGCAAGTAGAGCAATCACGGGAGAAGGCCGCGGGCGGTGTGGAATCAGCCGCTCAGCAGGTGCGGGAACGTGTATCTGGCGCCGGCGGTCTCCAGGAGACAGCGGGGGTAAAAGTAGCTGAGAGTATGGACAAGACGGCGACATACCTACGTGAGCACGATACGAAGGCTATAGTGACTGATTTTGAACAGTACGCGAAAGAGCACCCGACCCAAGCGATCATGGGCGCGGTTGCTTTCGGGTTTATTTTAGGGCGGATTTTGAAGTAGCATCGCCATGGCCACTGGCTATAGAAGCAACAACAAAGTAATCGATCGGGCGCGTGAAGAAGCGCAAGCCTACTGGTCGGACATCTTGGGCGTAAGAAGCGATCTCCAGGAGCTTGCTGTTAAAGAAGTAGAACTACTGCAAGCCGAAGTGTCTCAGCAAGCCGGCAGGCTTGTGCGTTCGGCGATGTGGGGCGTCGTAGCCGCCATCGTCGGCTTTCTAACGCTCGCATTCGCCTGCGTAACGATGCTCTTCGCCTTCGACACGTTCTTGCCCACATGGCTGGCAGCGCTAATTACGACGGGGATATTGGTAGGTTTAGTAGTCATCGCCGGTATGATGGTTTACCTGAACATAAGCAAGTTTAGCATCGTTCCAAAGCGGACCATAGATTCTTTGAAAGAGGATACGATATGGGCAAGAACCCTGATCTCATCGAGCAGGAGATAAAGCGCAAGCGTGAGGCCATTTCGCTAAAGGTAAATGATATAACCGACCGGGGCGCTGAAGATGCCCGCGAGATTACCGAACGCGTGAAAGGTGTCTTCGACAAGAACACCTTAAACCAAACTGTGGAAGAGCACCCGCTCTCTACTTTGATGGACGCCTTTGGCGTTGGCGTGGCGATGGGTGTGGCCTCGGGCAGTGTTGGCGCGTCGCATAACGGCCATCGTCAGGATTATGGGAATTTCGAGCCGCCGAAGCAATCACGGCTGCTCGAATCGGGCGTGTTCAGCGGGCTCTTAGGCTCCGTTGAGTTGGCCGCTGCTGGCAGCGTACGAGAGATGGTCAAAGCCTGGCTGGCTCCCCCGGAAGGCAAAGTACCGCGAGACGGACACGGCTACAGCTAGCGATGGTTCGACAAGCGGTCTCCACGGGCGACTTTGCGGCGGGTGAGCGAAGAAATAAACTTCGGGTAAGCATTCTGTAGCATGAACCAAGTTGTAGATACAGGCAAGAAGCTCTTCAAAGAGATCGGCGACGACGACATAAGCGGGCTCGCGGCAGAGCTCGCTTATCGTATGCTGCTGGCGCTTTTCCCGTTCTTTATCTTTCTTATGGCGCTCGGCGGCTTTATCGCATCCGCCGCCAACATTGAAAACCCTACCGAGCGTATTATGAACAACCTTCGGGATACGCTCCCCAGCGATGCTGCAAGCGTCTTGGAAACGCAGCTAGACTCCGTGCTATCGAACCAGAACGGCGGCTTGCTTACACTGAGTATGCTCGGGGCTATTTGGGGCGCCTCAGCGGCGATGAATACGATCATCAAAGCGCTGAACCGCGCCTACGACGTCACGGAGACGCGGCCGTTCTGGAAGAAGACCCCAGTGTCCCTCGGCCTGACGCTTCTAGCGGCGGTGTTTTTTGTCGGTTCGTTCACGGTGTTGATCGTCGGCCAGATCTTCGCGAAAGACATAGGCGAGGAGCTAGGTCTAGGCGACCTCACGATCAGCGTGTTAAACATACTGCGCATACCTTTTGTGCTTCTGCTCCTCACAATCGCGATGGCGTTCCTGTACTGGGCTGCGCCTAACGCTAAACTGCCGTTCCGCTGGGTAAGCCCGGGCGCGGTCATGTTTATCGTCTCGTGGATCGCCGCTACCGTGGGGTTCAGCTTCTACGTATCAAATTTCGCTTCGTATAACTCTACCTATGGTACGCTTGGCGGAGTGGTAGTGTTGATGGTCTGGCTTTACCTTACAAGCTTTATCATTTTGGCCGGCGCGGAGCTGAACGCCATCCTTCAGGCTAAAGTCGAACCGGAAGCGATGGAAACGCCGCCGGGGGCGCAGGAAGAAGGCGCGGTCACCGAAAGCCGCCAGTAGCAAACGCAAGGTGGTGCGTCGCCCACCCGAAGCGCCGTCACGGAGAACCGGCAACAACAGGCGCCGAAGGGCATTAGTCCTATAGCCCCGAGTGCTTCCATTAGGCCGGGTTCTAATAAGCCAGATGATACAAGCACGATCCGGCGCGACTCTCGGACTGAGCGGGTGGGGAAGGGCACGTTCGCACTTGGCATGGCGGTCGCCGGTCTGAGCGCCTGGCGCTACTTGACCGGCAAGAAGGCGACCTCGCAGCCGACGACAGACCGCAAGGCCGAAACTGAGGAGCACGTGCGCGAAGAAGTGAAAGTTTAGCCCTTCTAGGCCTGCCTCGACAGGCTTTATAAACGTCTGATAAGATAACAGAGCTAGGCCCGTTACGAGCCTAACTTCTGTCTTGAAGCGGGGTGTAGCTCAGCCAGGCTAGAGCGCACGGTTCGGGACCGTGAGGCCGGCAGTTCAAATCTGCCCACCCCGACCACTTTGTTCTCTATATCTCCAGTGGTACGTTCATATCCTGCGCGACCTGCTCTATCTGCCTGCGTAGCTCCGGCAGTAGCGGGATGCCCTCGCGAGAGCGGCGCTCGTAGGTATCGGCTTCGACTTCGCCAGCGACGAAGATGCGGTTGACGCCTTCCTTGCACGGCGCGTTCTTCGCCGCTCGCAGCGTCTCGTCGACGCCCGCCTTGAATTCGTCGATCGGCAGGAAAAGCTCGGGATCGAGCGCCCAGAAGAGGTGGCCGGCGTTCCAGGCTGTGCCGCTTCTGAGCTTGAAACGCGTTCCGAAGTTCGAGCCAGTAAGGATGCCGCACATAGCGTCCATCACCAGCGACATGCCATAGCCCTTGAACCCGTTCTCACCGAAAGGCACAAGTGAATAGTGCTCGTTTGGGTTTTCGGTCGGATTGCCTTGTTTATCTAGCGCCCAGCCGAGCGGTATCTTCCAGCCCTCTCGCTTAGCTCTCTGTATAGCGTTATAGGCCTTTACTGAATTAGCCATGTCCAGCACCAGCATCGGCTCTTTGCCTGTCGGGATAGCATAGCAGGATGGGTTGTTGCCATGGGCCAGTTCCCAGCTACCCGGAGGGGCCATGTTCGGCGGCCCGTTGCTCGCCGCGAAGCCGATGAGGTCTTCGTGCGCGGCCATCATCGCGTAGTTGGAGGCGGCGCCGTTATGGGTCGAGTTGCGGACGCCGGCTATGGCGAAGCCGTTCTCCTTGGCGTTGTCGATGCACCAGCGCATCGCTCTGGAGGAGGCCACGTAGCCGAGGCCGTTATCGGCGTCGAAGAGAGCGTTGATCGGCCCTTCTTTGATGACGGTGATGTTCGGGCGGGGGTTCGTTTGCCCATCGCGTAGGGATCTGAAATAGCCCATGGCTCGGGCGATACCGTGGGTATCGATTCCGCGGAGATCTGTGTCTATGAGCAGTCCGGCGACTAAAGCAGCGTCTTCCGGCGGCACGTTGCATTTCTCGAAAACCTGAGCGCACCAACTCCGTAACTGCTCCGCTTTTACTGTAGCCTGCTGTGTAGTCATCTGCGCGCCTCCGATGCCGAAAAGTAGGCTTATGTCGTTAGTTCGCAGATTACGGCGGCTAGGATCGCTTGTCAATCGCTAGTTTTGCCTAGTATCAAAACTGCTCGCCCGCAGTGTTCGTCTGATGAGAATGGTAGCGATGGATTTTTACGCAGTTGTGGCTTCGAGGACGTCCTTATTCAGCAGTTGACATGGCCTGTAGTATTGCATATGATACTATTCGCAGGGTTGTTGAATGGATCCGAAAGAAGAAATAGAGCGATTAAAAAGACGACCAGCAAATATTACTACACGCGAACTTCGCAATTTGGCAGAAGCGCTAGGTTACGTTGGTGAAAAGAGAAAGCATTGGAATTACAGAAAACCGGGGCTGCTAGTGGTATCTATCCCTGACCATACTGGCTCGTTAAAACCAAACACCGCTCGAAAGATCCTCAGCTTATTGGAAGCTGGGCTGCCCGACGACTAAATACGACGGCGAAGCCTGAGGATATAAGTAACAAAGAAGCAAGAGATGTAGAAAGGAGCAACAATGGATAATATCGGAATCCAGAGCATACTGAGTAAACCGTATGCTCGAATTCTAATAAAGGATGAAGGAGGTAATGGTAATGGCTACACAGCTACTGTTTTGGAAATGCCCGGGTGCATCGCTGAAGGCTATACAGCAGAGGAAGCGATGGAAGAGTTAGAGGCCACAATGATCGAATGGGCAGAAGCTACCGTCAAGAACGGACAAGAGATACCGCAACCGCTAGACATAAACGAATATAGCGGACGGTTGGTTCTGCGAATGCCGAAGTGGCTGCACAAGCAAGCGGCAATGATGGCAGAAGCGGAAGGCGTCAGTCTGAATCAGTGGATAGTCGCGGCTATCGGTGAACGGGTGGGCGCAGAAGGATTTGTCAAGAAGCTTAGGGATAAGTTTCCCGCGTTTGCGTAGTACCTAAGGGTAAAATAAAGAGGCGAGAAAGCGGATTCTTCAATAGTTCGGTGTAGGAGGAGGATGCTATGAGCAGTCAAAACCTCGATGGGCACAAGCAAAGCATCTTGGATACTGCGCGTGCGCTCGTGAATAACCGTGTGCTGTCCCTTTCCGGCCACGGCAATATAAGCGCGCGTATTCCGGATACCGACACAATCCTGCTAACAGGCGGTGGTTCCCTTGCGAACCTAAACGCCGAGAATCTGACCTTGCTTACCCTCGATGGAGAAGTGGTCGATGGCCGGCTCGAAGCCGTGGCGAACGAGATCGTCCGCATGCATACCGAAGTCTATAAGGCGCGCTCGGATGTCGGCGCCGTCATCCATACGCACTCGCCTTATGCCACCGCGTTCGCGGTCGCGAACAAGCCGCTGCCCAGCACTTACGAGGCGATGGCCCGTCTGGACATTTGGGAGCCGGTGCCGGTGGCTGCGTATGCCCCCCGAGGTTCTGCCGAGTCGGTGCAGAATATCGTCGATGCTATACGACCCGAAACTAAAGCGGTACTTCTTGGAAACCACGGTGTCCTCGCCTTCGCGGCCGACGCCCGCCAAGCAGTTGGCGTATGTGTTGCCATAGAGGAAGGCGCGCAACTGACGGTCCTGGCCAGTGCCATCGGCAAAGCGACGCCGTTTTCGCCTGCAATGGTCGCCGCCGCCCGGCAACGCCGCGACGAATTCCAACGTCGAGGCGCTGTGACGGCCACTGGTCGCTGACATGGCTGGCCCGCTTGAGGGCGTAAAAGTCCTCGACTTCACCTGGGCCTTGGCCGGCCCCTTCGCTACCATGCTCCTCGCCGATCTCGGCGCGGAGGTGTGGAAGGTCGAGCCGGTCGGCATCGACGAACAGGAGCGTGGCTATGGCCCTTACGTCGATGGCGTTAGCAGCTACTTCTTCAGTGTTAACCGCGGCAAGAAAAGTGTTGTTGTCGACTTCAGCACGGCCGAAGGGCGCGAGATCGTTCGCGAATTGGCCGAGCACGCCGACTGTGTAGTCGAAAGTTTTACGCCCGGGACGATGGAAAAGCACGGGCTAGGCTATGAGAAGCTTTCAGCCCTAAACGGTCGTCTCGTCTATGCTTCTATCTCCGGCTTCGGCCAGACCGGTCCCTACCGTGAACGTGGCGCAATGGACGTAACGATCGAGGGCATCAGCGGTCTTATGAGCTTGACCGGCCAGCCCGGCTGTCCGCCTACCCGCTGCGGCTATTCCGTCGCCGATCTGTCGGCGGGCATGTTCGCCGCTACGGGCATCCTCGCCGCCCTCGTGGAACGGCAGCGAAGCGGCAAAGGGCAGTACCTCGATATATCGATGCTCGACTGCCAGATGACGCTTCTAGAGAACGCCCTCGTCCGCTATCTGAACACCGGTGAGGCGCCGCAGGCGAGCGGTTCGAGACATCCGCTCGTTACGCCGTTCCAAGCCTTCCCGACGAAGGACAGCTACATCACTGTGGCTGGCGTCAACGACTGGACATTCTTCTGCTGGCGTGTGGACCGTCCCGATCTCGCCGACGACCCGCGCTTTGCCACTAACGAACTGCGGACGTGGAACCACGGCGAGCTTGAGGCGATCTTGAATGAAGTCTTCCGGCACCGTACGACTCAAGAGTGGCTGGATACGCTCGCCGAAGTCTGCCTGGTGTCGCCGGTGAACACCATCGAACAAGCAGTTCACGATCCGCAGGTGAAGCAGCGTGACATGATCGTTGAACTGCCCACTGAAAGCGGATTGTCGTTGAAAGTCGCGAATACGCCGTTTAAGTTTTCACGCTCCCAGAGTGGCCCTCGGAGCGGGGCGCCGCGCCTTGGTGAACATACGGACGATGTGCTTTTGCAGTTTGGCGTACCGCCGAGTGAAATCGACCGCTTGGCTGAGCTAGGCGTGATCGGGCTTTAATGTCGCGCGTCGGTTGGTTTCGATGTGTCTGAATGCTTCGATGAGGAACGCCGCTGGTATCAGCAGTACCAGTCCCCACAAGTAGCCTCCCAGCACGTCGCTCGGCCAGTGGACGCCGACCCAGACGTTGGCCGGCGCGGCCATAACGATGGCGAACGTACTTACCAGCACTATGCCGTACCTAAGTAGTAATAGTGGTAGCGGCAAACGCAAGGTCAGATATAGGGCGAACCCGTAAAAGACGGTTGCGCTCATCACGTGGCCGGACGGAAAGCTCGGGCTGGTGAAGCCGGCGCGAAGCTCGGCTAGGGGCGGCGCTGGCCGCGGCCTGTCTAAAAGGTCCTTAATGCCGGTCTGCGCCAGGGCCATTACGCCCATAGTTACGGCCAAAACGACCGCTTCCGTACGGTAGTGAGCGAACCACAAGCCGATGGCGATCAGCCAACCGGCGGCCAAAACAACTTGAGTCGTCTCCAGCCATCGCGCTATCTTCGAAACTGTGAGCCCGGGTGCAGGCTGGTCTTGCAGCCAGGTGAGGATTCCAGAATCTCCGGGCATCGGCGTCTCGCTTGCCGCATACACGCTCAAGGCTATCGCCAGCGAAAGCAGCGACGGCCAGACTAAAGCGAAAACGGCTAATTTTATACGAATTGCTTTCATGATCCACCGATCGCTGATTAACAGCTTATTACAAAAAACTGCAACCAAAAATTAAGCAATTTCTAATCTGGTAACCTTCATTCTCTTCTAAGCGTTATGATCATCGAAGTTGACACACCCGCGTAGGGTAGACTACGCTTTGTTTAATTGTGAGCGAACGTTTTCGTCGTTACTACCCCCAAGACCAACAGCAATCGCAATCGCACGGCCGCCCATGGCAGCGTGTGTTCCTCATCTTTGCTATCCTTATCTTTGCCGTTAGCTCTTTCTACGTTGCTCTCGTCGTAGTTACCTGGGCCGACGATATTTTTCTTCCCGGCAATGAATTCGATTTCGGGTTCATAGGGACTCTTCCAGGCACAGACGATCCTCCGCCAGAGATCGGGACCATCGAGGACCGCATAAATATACTCGTTATGGGGCTGGACCGGAGGCCGTGGGAAGCCCCAGACGACCCCACCCGCACGGACACCGTCTTCGTTTTTACGGTTGAGCCGTATAGCCGAAGTGCGGGAATCTTCAGTATTCCCCGCGATCTTTTAGTGGATATACCCAATGGACGGGGCGGTTTCTTCCAGGAACGGATGAATGTCGCTTATGAGTACGCCCCGGTCATAAACTACCCAGGCGGCAACGCCGCTCTTACCGTGGATACGGTGGAAGAAAATTTCGGAATCCAGATCGATTACTACATCGTTGCCGACTTTTTGGATTTCATAGACGTTATCGACGAGATGGGCGGCGTGGATGTGAACGTTGAAGAACCTTTAGCGGCCTGGTACTCTTTAGACGATAAGCCCGAAAACCATGTGTTTATGCGTTTCGAAACAGGTATGCAGCACATGGACGGCGATCGCGCTCTCGCCTATGTGCGTATTCGCGAAGGTTCGAACGACTTAAATCGCATTAAGCGTCAGCAGCAAGTTATCGCTGCTGCTGTTCAGCAGTCGTTTAACGTCGGCCTCTTGCCAAAGGCGCAATCGCTGTGGAGCGAGTTCAATAAGAGCATTGATACTGACATCCCCTCTTCGAGGGCATTAGGCCTTGCCTACCTTGCAAAGGACATTCCTCAAGACCAAATAGTTTCCGTTTCTCTTGGTGATGCGGTAGTGGATTGCCCTCAGGGGGGAGCAGCCTTCCTCTGCGCCATCCCTGAACAAGTCGAAGAGCTGAGGCAACAAGTGTTCTTCGATCCTCGCCTGCGTTTTGAGGGCGCCATCATCGAAATCCAGAACAGTTCCGGCCGGAATGGCCTCGCTACCGCTACCCTCGGCTATCTTGCTCAACAGGGCTTAACCGAGGCTGATATGGCCACGGTGGAGGGGATTCCGACGCCTCAGCCGGCGCAGACCGTAATTTTCGATGTCACCGGCAAGAAGTATACCGCTGAGAAAGTTGCTGAATGGCTGGGCTTGCCTAAGGACCGCATCCAAAACGGGACGAGTTTCCAGGACCTGGCCGCTTCAACGACAGCCGACATCGTGATCATCCTCGGTACGGACGCCACCGTACCCGTAAGCTAGCTACCGTTCCTCCAGAGAGCGGCTAGCCTTCCCGTTTCCTCTTCTAGCGCTATCATTCTCCCAAAACTTTAACAATGGCACGCTTAGTCCTCCCGGTAGTATTCCAGGCCGAGGTGAGTGATCTGCTCCTCGCCCATTAGCCACCGGAGCGTGTTCTTTAGTTTAGTGAGCTGTATGAAAAGGTCGTGCTCTGGATAAACGCTGGCAGCGTGTTGTGGGCTCTTGAAATAGAACGAGAGCCACTCCTGGACGCCTGACAGGCCGGCACGCTTAGCGAGGTCAAGGAAAAGTACCAGGTCCAGTATTAACGGTGCCGCCAGGATGGAGTCGCGGCAGAGAAAGTCGATCTTGAGCTGCATTGGGTAGCCCAACCAGCCGAAGATATCTACGTTGTCCCAACCTTCCTTGTTATCGCCACGAGGAGGGTAATAGTTGATGCGAACCTTGTGGTAAGCGTCTCCATAGAGCTCGGGATAGAGATCGGGTTGAAGCACGTACTCGAGCACCCCGAGCTTCGATTCCTCCTTCGTCTTAAAGCTCTCCGGATCGTCGAGCACCTCGCCGTCTCGATTGCCCAAGATGTTCGTCGAATACCAGCCGCTTAATCCCAGCATTCGGGCCTTCAGCATCGGCGCGATGACCGTCTTTACAAGCGTTTGGCCCGTCTTGAAGTCCTTGCCGCAGATAGGGACGTTTTGGTGCGAAGCGAGCGAGGTCAGCGCCGGGATATCTGCCGTTAGGTTTGGAGCCCCGTTTGCGAAAGGCACACCCTCCATCAGAGCGGCATAGGCGTAGATCATAGAGGGCGAAATGTTACGGTCGTTGTTCTCAAGACCTGCCTCGAAACTCTCGATGTTTCGATGGAGAGGCTTTTCCTGCATAAAGATTTCAGTTGAGCCGCACCATATCATGACCAATCGATCGCAACCGTGAGCGGCTTTGAAATCGCGAATGTCACGACGGATCGCTTCGACCAAATCAAGTTTAGTCCTGCCCTCTTTTACGTTCGGGCCGTTCAGCCTCTTCACATAATAGTTGTCGAAGGCCGCTGGCATAGGCCGAATGTCTTTGAGGAATTCGGAAACGGGTTCGATGTGCTCATGACGGTCGAGCACGCCGCATCTTATGGCAGCTTCGTAGGCATCGTCAGCGATCGGGTCCCAGGCGCCGAACACCATTTGGTCGAGATCGGCGAGGGGCACGAAGTCGCGGATAAGCGGCACGCGCTTCTCCGTACGTTTGCCCAGGCGGATGGTGCCTATCTGGGTCAGCGAGCCGATGGGCGCGCCGGTCCCGCGGCGTATATGTTCGACGCCGGCCAGGAAGGTCGATGCGACGGCCCCTAAGCCGACCAGAAGAACGCCGAGGCGTCCTGACGGAGATTCGATCGCGATATTCCCCGGCTCAACAAAGTCCTTCGGTTCCAATGCGATTCCTTTCTCGCGGGCTATGGACAGCAGGCGTCGATGCCACTGTGCCGGAATCGTGCCCGTGTTAGCCCAATGCTGGACAGTGCTTTGCCTCTTTTCGATAAGGCCGGCCAAAGCGCTCTGCCCACCAAACCGCTGTATAATTCGCTCCGCAGGGTTAAATCGTTTTACTTCCATAGTAGATACTGTAACGATATTGTCGTTACATGTCAAGCATCTTCACATATTCGGCTAAATATTGCGGTAATCAACCAATTTTGCCGTTAGTGGCGTTCGGTAGAGAAGAGTGAGTGGAGTGGACTTTAGGCGGCGTCCGGGAAGAGGACGACCGACTTCAGGCCCTCAGCGCCAAGCCGTACGGTATAGGCGCTCGGGGAGTCGTCGATCGAGAAGCGATGCGTGTTAATTTTGGTCATTTGCGGGTTGACCGAAAGCAGGTTGAGGGCGCGCCGGTACTGCTCAGGCGTCGCGTTCTGAGTGCCGGTCAAGCGGATCTCGTTATAGTGGACAATGTTGGGGTCGAAGTCCATGTGTGTGTTGGGCGGGAAACCGCCGAAGAGGTTCACGAAGCCTTGCTTACGCACCAGGCCAAAGGCGAGATCGGCCGCTTCGGTCCGACCGGTGCTAACCACGACGGCGTCGGCGCCGAGGCCGTTCGTAACGTCCATCACGGTTTCCTCCAGGCTATCGCCCTGTGGGTCTAGGACGCTGGTTGCGCCGAAGCGCTTGGCGAAGGCGCGCCGCTCTTCCATCGGCTCAACCGCGATGATGCGCGCAACGCCGATGCTGCGAGCCAGCATGATATGCAGCAAGCCCATTGGCCCTGCACCGATGACGGCGAGCGAACTACCCGCCTCCATCTCGCATGTCTCTAACGAATTCAATACGCACGCTGAGGGCTCGGTAAGGGATGCTAGTTCCATCGGCATTTCCACTGAAGCCTTAAACACGTGGCCCAATTCGAGCAGTTGCGCCGGCACCAGCATGTACTGGGCGAGGCCGCCGTTCTCCTCGTAGCCGAGCGTGGTGCGTTCAGGGCAGCGGTTTCGTAGGCCTCGCCGGCAGAAGTAGCAGCGTCCGCAGGCGAGTATCGGGCAGATGACTGCCTTGTCTCCCACCTGGAAATCGTTTACGTCTGAGCCAACAACGACGACTGTACCGGCTGTTTCATGGCCAGGTATAACACCGAGCTTAGCTTTCTTTTCGCCAAGATAAACGCGTATATCCGAATGACATAAGCCGGCCGCGCCGACCTGCACCAGAAGATCGCCGGGGCCGATCTGAGGTTCTTGGACTTGTTCCAGCCGGACGTCTCTGACGCCATGAAAAACGCAAGCTTTCACTAATTACTTCTCGCTTGCAGTGCTTCTGCGGCGTTTGGCGGGGCGGGGCGGCGTTTCTGTGACCTCGGCGGTTGCTTGCGCTTCCACCGCGGCCGCGTTGTATTTCTTCATCAGTCTAGATTTGTGGCGAGCAGCGTTGTTCGGGTGGATTATACCCTTCCCGGCCGCCTTGTCGATGTCGCTGATGGCAGCTTTTATGGCCGCGGTTGCATTTTCGATGTTGCCGCCTAAGATGGTTGTCTGAGCCTTTCGGAACTGGGTTCTCACTGCCTGGCGCAGCGAACGATTGCGGACGCGCCTGCGTAGAGATTGCCGCCAGGCTTTGAGCGCTGAACTGGTATTAGCCAACTTTTCCTCCCATTGACGTCACTATAGTAATCATAGTTTATGCTCTTTTGCTCTGTCTAGGTTGCTCCATTCTTTGAGGGTGTGGGTGCCATTATAATGAGAATGTTTTCGCCTTAAAGAGAAATGGTCGAAAGTGCATCGCCCAATAGCTCCATAGGCCGGGTTGCTCCTAGGCTGGCTACGGCCGTGTTGGTGGTAGCGATGGGCTATCTTGGCAGCCGCCTGCTGGGCGTGGCCAGGACGGTAGTAATAGCCGATGAGTTTGGCACCGCTCCCGAACTCTCAGCTTTTTGGGTGGCTTTCCGCCTGCCCGACCTGGTTTTCCAGGCCCTTGCGGGGGCGACATTAGCCAGCGCCTTCGTGCCTGTTTTCGCTCGCTATATCGCGCGCCATAGCGAAGACGACGCCTGGCGGCTGGCAAGCTCCGTATTGAATCTGCTCGCGATCGCCACGCTTGCCTTCGCCCTTTTGGCCGTGCTCCTGGCTCCGCTTATCGTGCCACTGACTGCCCCAGGGCTTGGTGAAGAGACCGGCGATCAAGAACGCCTCCATGGCTTGGCAGTCGAATTGACGCAGCTAATGCTCCTTTCGCCGGTATTCTTCTCGGTAGGCGCCATGCTTATGGCGATCCTGAACGCGCGCCAGAGGTTTTTCTTATCGGCACTGGCGCCGATGTTGTATAACGTTGGGATTATCTTCGGCGCACTGGTGCTTTCTGGCCCGTGGGGTGTCCACGGCCTCGCTATCGGGGTCGTATTAGGGTCCGCAATGCACTTCTTCATCCAGCTTCCCGGCCTTGCGCTCGTAGGGATGCGCTATCGACCGACTTTGAATTGGCGGGACGAAGGCGTTCGGGAGGTCGGTAGGTTGATGTTGCCGCGGACTATAGGGTTGGCCGCGGCGCAGCTTAACCTGATAATCACGATCTTCTTTGCCTCGCGTTTGGGAGACCAGACGATCTCAGCCTTGAACTACGCCTGGACGCTGGCCGTATTGCCGTTGGGGCTTTTCGGTATGGCGATCTCTACCGCCGTCTTTCCGACACTGGCAGCACAAGCGGCCAGTGAGAGTATTGAGGCGCTTCGCAACACGATCATCAGGAGTCTGCGCGTCATCCTTTTCTTGACGGTGCCGGCCAGCGTGGGTTTAATCCTTTTGCGAGAACCTCTGGTGGCCCTTTTACTGGAGCGCGGCGCTTTTACGGATAGCTCCACGGACCTTACGTCTTCCGCGTTAGCCTTATACAGTGTCGGATTGTTCGCGCTCGCAGCGATAGAGATACTTAGCCGCGGTTTCTATGCCATCGGCGACACGCGAACGCCGGTGACCATGGCAGTATTGTCGATGGTGCTAACGTTGATGTTTAGCCTGGCGCTCGTTGGGCCGCTCGAACACGACGGACTGGCCCTTGCCTTCTCCCTAGCAGTTATAATAGAGGCTTATTTGCTTTACATAAATCTTGATCGGCGGCTCGGAAAATTTTCTACAGGGGAATTCGCGGCGTTCCTGTTCAAGGTCTTGGTTTCGGTTGTGTTGATGACAGAGGTCGTGGCTTTATTCGTGTTCGGCTTTGCCGCGCTGGACCCGCTAGGGGACCGCACGTTTTGGGCGAGCCTTATAGTCGTCACGTTCGGCGCAGCGTTCGGCGCTGTGGCATACCTGTTGACGACATCGCTACTTCGTTGCGACGAAGCCCGGTTGATATGGCAGCGGTTCGACCTAGGTAACCGCCTTCCTTCGTTGAGGTTTAAGCGTTAAGATACTCTCCAACCTGTGGCGTAAGATTTGATATACTATTTAAGGCAATCAAATACTAGTATAGGAGCGATGCTTGTTGTTAGGTGACAAAATCATCGTCTGTCGTGACTGTGGCACGGAGTTCACGTTCACTGCTGGCGAGCAAACGTTTTACGCAAATAGAGGTCTGCAAAATGAGCCGAGTCGTTGCTCCTCCTGTCGCACGACTCGTAAGTTCAACCGCCTATTCCAAGACGAAGAGGAACCGTCTGGCTACGTAAATTACGGCACCTTTGCTAGCTTTGGAGGTCGTACACCCCGACAGATGCACACCGCTACGTGCGCACAATGTGGGCAGGCGACCGAAGTCCCGTTCCGTCCCCGAGGCGACCGCCCCGTTTACTGCAGTGACTGCTACAGCCGGATCCGCGGACAATAATTCTTCGCCACTTTAAGACAGCTTAAGTTAGCAACTCTGTGAGTCGCTTCTGATCGAAGCCGATGACAAGTTCGTCGTCGAGCAAGATGAGAGGTCTGCGGATGAGGTAGGGGTTGCCAACCATGAGCCTTAGCAATTCGTCATCCGGGACCTGGCCTTCTTGGATACCTAACGCCCTAGCTCGCGGGCTTTTCCAAGAGAACATTTCGGAAGGCGGAAGTCCTTCCATCAATGCGATCAGCTCTTCTGCAGAGAACGGTTGCTTAAAGAAGTCTCTTTCCCGGACTTTTACCCCTTGTTGTACGAGGAAGCGTTTCGCATTCTGACACGTACTACAGCTTCGCCATCCGTAGAAGTCCGCTTCTTTTGGCACACGTAAGCCCCGAGGTTACGCGACAGATTCTACGGTCTCGGGCAGTTCGAATTTATAGATTTCGCCGAGCACGTCAAGAAAAGCTTGGACGGTACGCCACGGCCGGCGACCCTTTCGCATGATCAAGGATACCGAGCGCCGGACCGGCTGCATATCGCTGATAGCGATCTCGGCTAGCGTGCCCGCCTGCAGTTCGCGCTCGACACAGTCGCGCGGCAGTAGGGCAAGGCCGATGCCCTCTTCGATCATCCTCTTGGTCGCTTCCATGCTGTCCAGTTCCATAGATATATTCGGGACTACCTGTGCCTGGCGGAAAAGGCCACTTATAAGGCTATAGTAGCTGGAAGCGCGGTCATAGAAGATGATAGGTTCCGCAGCCACTTCCTCCATGGTTGTATGCGGCATGTCGGCGAAACGGTGCCTTGGGTTCACAACAAGGATTACCTCGTCTTCGTACAGCGGTATCGTGTGAATATCTGGGTGGCTAAGAGAGCGTACCAGCCCGATCTGCACCTCGTCGTTCAGAAGCATGCTAAGCACATGTTCCGAGCGTCCGGTATGGATAGTCACCTCAGTGCGGGGATACTGCTGGCGGAAGGACTGCAGTACGCTGGGCAAGACGTAGGTGCTGATCGTGAAGGCGCAGCCGAGACGCAAACTGCCCAGCTGAGCGCGACGGACCTCTTGGACGCTATCCTTACCCTCGCGCAGGATGCGAAGAATGCGCTCGGTGTAAGGCAAGAAGATGGCGCCGGCGTCGCTCAGACGTACGCCGCGCCCTCTGCGCTCGAATAGCTCTTCCCCGAGTTCTCGTTCTAGGGCCTGGATACGGGAGGTTACTGACGGCTGGGTGAGTTGTAAAGAATCAGCCGCCCGGCTGAAGCTGTTGTGTGCAGCTACCTGTGCGAATGCCTCTAGTTGCCCAAAATCCATGGCTGCCTCCCTTCTATCGAAGGCGTTTATACTTTGAGTGTCGTCGTAGATACAGGGTATATTGTAGCATAATTTATCTATGAAAATACTACGTAATGCCTATAACAAAATTAACGTTAAGGATTGCTATCGTGATTCTTGATGTGGAATGACGAGTGGTCTGGACGTAGCGTCTATACGTGTGCAGTGACCGCTAAGGATTCGATGGGCGGACTCCCGGCTTGTGTACTTCGATGTCGCCTTGCACTCTAGCCTGGCAGGCGAGTCGCATTCCGCTGGCTATCGCCTTGGGGCCTCTTTCTTGCGTAAGCGTTTTGCTTTCGGCGCGGCCGAGTTCGGAAAGATTCTCAGCGCCGGATATAACGGTAATAGCGCAGGTCGTACAGCGGCATTCGCCGCCGCAGGTTGTAGGCCAGTAGTAGCCGCTCGCATTAGCAGCCCCCATTACAGTGTCGTTTGCTTCAGCATCTATACGTATGCCTGATGGTTGGACGATAATTGTTGGCATGAATTCTATACCTTCGCTTTCATTGTAGCATGGCAATCTGGGGTGACAGGTCGATAGCGCTACAAACCTGTTCAGTACGTGACTTTGGTAGAATCTAAAGCGATGTTTGAGGCAGGACGCGAGCTCGATTTCGGCGCCGTACGTTTCGATGAAGCTACGGTATCTCGGTATCTGGTCGCGGTGCTGGACGAGGCGATGGCCGAGCTTAACGGCGCCGGCGAAGGCGCGTTTGTGCCGCCGCTGGCTATCGCCGCTCAATTTTCTAAGGGCGTCAGCGAGATGGACTTGCCGCTGGAGGCGCTACACACCGGCCAGGAGCTAGAATTCTTAAAGCCGGTCGCAGTGGGAAGCGAAGTCCAGTGCAGTGGGCGGATCGTGTCCAACCGCCAGCGCGGCGAAATCATCCTGGTCCAGCTTGAGTTCGAGACGCGAGATGCAGAGGGCGATGTCGTCATGAGCGGCAAGACTACGCTTCTTCTTCCCGCGGAGGCATCGCGATGAGTGAACAGCGGATCGGGAGCGCTTTGCCGCTCGAACTGCCGGCCGTAGCGAAGGAGCTTACTCAGGAGAATATAGAGCGGTACGGCCGTGCCAGCGGTGACATCAACCCGCTTCATATGAAACCTGACGTTGCAGCTTCGAGCCGCTTTGAGGGGACGATCGCCCATGGGATGCTCGTGCTGGCCTTCATTTCGGAGGCGATGACGAAGCAATTTGGGGTCGAATGGTTGCGTAGCGGTCGCTTGCAAGTTAAGATGCGGAACGTCGCAAAGCCGGGCGATACCGTCACGGCCGGCGGCACGTTGAAGTCGATCGACGAGCGTGATGGCGACTTTCAGGCTGCTTACGCGGTGGAAGCCCGCAACCAGCAAGGCGAAGTTCTGATCTCGGGCGATGCTGTGGTAAGAGTTCCGAAATGATAGAAGGAAGAAGCCCTTCGACAAGCTCTCGCCTCAGCGAGTCCCTTCGGAGACAGGATGAGCGGATACCGCTCGTGGTGAGCCTGTCGAACCATGTGGGCAATATTGAAAAGTGATTTAGAGATTTAGATTGGAAAGGGCTAGAGGAAAAACCTTGACGAGGATCGTTGTTACGGGAATGGGTGCGATCACTCCGATCGGCCTCACGGCTAAGGAGTTTTGGGCGAACCTTATCGATGGCGTGTCAGGGGCCGGGCCGATCACCCACTTCGACGCCAGTAATTTCGATTGCCGGATAGCGGCCGAAGTCAAAGGCTTCGACCCCGCTCAGTATATAGACGGCAAGGCGGCGCGACGGATGCACCGCTTCGCTCAGTTCTCTGTCGCCTCCGCCAAGATGGCGCTCGAAGATGCCGGCCTGACCGTAGACGAAACCAACACAGATAACATCGGCATCGTCGTAAATACGGGCGGTGGTGGTATGGGCGAGATGGGCCCGGCGACGGAAGCGCTGATGACTCGCGGCCCGTCCCGCGTAAGCCCCTTAATGATCCCGAACCTTGCGCCCAACATGGCCTCGTGTCAGGTATCGATCCAGTTCGGTATCAGAGGGCCAGCGATTACATCGACTGCAGCCTGCGCTGCGGGCATCTACGCCTTCATCGAGGCGATGTGGCTGCTGGAGAAGGGGGAGGCGGATGTAATCCTGGCCGGCGGTACGGAGGCAGGTATCACTCCTCAGGCCATCGCCAGCCTCGCTAACGCCCGTGCGCTCTCCACCCGTAACGATGAGCCGCAGCGGGCCAGCCGCCCATTCGATCTCGACCGCGATGGCTTCGTCTTCGGTGAGGGCGCCGGCGTGATGGTCTTGGAACGCGTCGAGCACGCGCAAGCTCGCGGTGCTCGCATCTACGCCGAGCTCGTTGGAAGCGGCCTCAGCGCGGACGCCTATCACATCACCGCCCCAGATCCGACGGGCCGGAGCGCCTCCCTGGCGATGAGCAAGGCGATCAAAAGCGCTGGCCTCCAGCCGGAAGATGTCGACTACGTCTGCGCTCACGGCACGGGCACGCCGTTAAATGACGCCTCCGAGACACGGAGCATTAAGCAAGCGCTCGGCGAGCACGCTTATAAGGTCGCCATCAGTTCTCCAAAGTCTATGGTCGGTCACTTGCTCGGTGCGGCTGGCGCTATTTCGGCGATAACGACGGTAATGGCGATCAATGACAACGTCATCCCGCCCACTATAAACCTAGAGACGCCCGACCCCGACTGCGACCTCGACTACGTGCCGAACGTAGCCCGCGAAACCGAGGTTCGAGTCGCGATGGCGAACGGCTTTGGCTTCGGGGGCCAGAACGGCGTGATCGTCTTCAAGGAATGGCAGCCTTGAACGATTTCGATTCGATGAGCCTTGAGGAGCGTCGAGCGCTCGCTCGAAATTGCTTCGGATGCGGCAGCCGCAACCCGTATGGTCTTCGATTGGTCTTCGAACCGGACGGTCAGCAGGTCCGGACGACGTTCAAGCCGCAGCCGGAGCACGAAGGCTTCCCAGGCGTTTTGCACGGCGGCATCACTTTTACGCTAATGGACGAGGCGATGGGCTGGGCGACCTATGCACAAGGGATCATGGCGTTCAGCGGCAAGGTGGAGACCCGCTTCCGTAAGACCATATCGACGGATACGGCCTTGCAGGTGATGGGAGAGCTTATGAAGGATCGGGGCCGCACCCTGCAGATGCGCGCGGAGATACGCTCCGAGGACGGCGATCTCCTGGCCGACGCGGAGGGCGTCTTCGTGCGTATGCCTGAAGAAGCTGTGCGAACTTTGGAACGCTTGCAACAGAATCTGCCCCTTACACCGGAGATCTCATCCAACTCTGAAAAGTAAGCCGGTCCATGAAATCATCGATATCACCGCAGCGCAGTGCGACGCTTCGCCCGCAGTTACACCCTTTTTCGATAGCCGCCTCCGCTCTCACCCGCCTCGTGCCACTGGGAGCATCGTACAACGTCGCGATAGCGGTAGCTGACATCTTTTACTTCGTTTGGAGAAGCAAGCGCGAGACCGCGAAGCGCAATTACGCCCACATTGCCGGTGTGCCGCCCGCTTCCGCGCAAGCTGAGCGGTTGGCCCGTGAATCGTTCCGTCATTTTGGCAGGTATATCGCCGAATTGCTACACGTCCAAGGCTGGGGCTTATCGAAGATAAGGGACGCCGTCACGCTCCACGGTGAAGAGCACCTCGAAGAGGCGCTATCTCACGGCCGCGGCGTTATTTTCGTGAGCGGCCACATGGGTAGCATGGAAGTGGCGAGCACTATAGTCCTGCTTCGCGACTTCAAGGTCACATCGGTGACAGAACAGCTAAAGC
>WHTN01000012.1 GCA_009377715.1 Dehalococcoidia bacterium
GCCGCCATCTCTTCGAATTCTTGATACCGGCGCGGCCCCGCCCATCCCGCGATATCTAATGCCCACTCACGGTCGCCGAACCAAACGCTTTCGTCCCTGAATGATGCGGGGAAACTTGTCGAGCAAGCGGAGCAAGGCGATGCCGTCGTTCAGATCTGGGGCGGGAGAGATATCCTCGTCAGCCTGGCCAGCGGCGTAGCGAACGGCGAAAAAGAGGCCGAGAGACAGGGCGATCACTGCCACTAAGGCCGCGGAGGCTCCAAGCGCACCACTGACACCAGAGGCAGCCGGCACCCTTCTAAGGATCGCCAGCGGCCAGCCGAGGATAGCTAAGCCTGGCGCCCACCGAATCCTACGCCCCACATCCCAAGCTGCAGCCTCGTGTCGCGAACTTACTGCACTTCCTGCTCGCGAGGAGTCAGTAGATCCGGATAGCGCGGCCTACGTCTCGGTTTCATCGGAGTCTCCTTCTCTCAGTGCCGCTTCCAGTATAGAGAAGCTTTGAGTGATTTTCCCTACCCGCGCGAAAGCTCTGATCGCTAAGTATCTAGAAGAGTTAGCAGACTGATCGACGCTTAAAAATCGCTGCAGCGGAGAGCAGCTGCGATTTTTGCCAGTGGGAGAAAGAACCGCGGTCCGTGGGATATTGGCAGAGCTAAGGCACGAGAAAACCGAGCTACGAGAGTGAACCAGCCGTAGGCAGACACTACCTCCCTTGAGCGGGCAACGGACGATTAACACTGAACCGTCGTCATTCTCAGAGGATGATGACGTGAGCGATTCGCATAGCTCCTCGAACGCCGAAGACTTCCCAATCCCTCAGTGCGCCCCAGTCAGCGGGCTTTTGATATTCCTCATCGAAACGCAGAGCATTCGAGCTCGTCATCAATACGGCGGAGAGTGGATCGCCGAGGGCGGCTGCGACACCATTAAACGCTTCGTCATCTGCCAGGCTAGACCGGTCTCCCGACAGCACTTCGAGCGCTTGCGCAATTTCGTCGGTGGCTCCGGCGATGATCAAGCTATCGTCACCGATATAAATACGATTAACAAACCCTAGGCCTATATTAGTGCGGCCCTGTTCCGATTGTGGCTCGTAATCGCCGCGTATCGTATAGTAAGTCGACCCAGCCGCTTCGGCTTCTGTGTAACCGGCTTCGAGCAGCTTCTCCCGTATCAGCGCCTCATCGAAGTCGCCTTGGAAGTAGCTGGCCCCCTCACCGAACGCGTGGCATACCAGCCGACCTCCAGCAGATCGAAGCCTAGCCGTCTCGCCACATGTTTCCATACGCCCGTAACCCGCGAGCTACGCCCCCTGCCTCACCCAGGCCCGACATCGCCTCCTGCAGGACGCGAAATAATGCCTCGGATCCGGGCACTGGCAATCTGGCGAGCTCCTGGAAGGTCGGCGGACCGCTCCAACCGGCCAGTTCGCGGGCGCGACCGCCGTTGGTGAAGAGCACCCTGTCTTCTCGCAGAGACGCCGGCAGCTTGTCCAGCGCTAGCAGCAACGCTGTCGACGCTGAACGTCGGCGTCAGATTTATCGCAGGCGGCTAATAGCGATGATACGGCGATAAGTAGGGCCAGGAGCCACAAATTTCGCAAACTCATTCCCCTCTATATTACGACTGTGGGATTAAACTCGCAGTTTTAACCGATGAACAACGCAGAATTTGGAGGAGGCAGCGCGGCCGCCGCTTTCGCCCGTCAGCCGCTAGCTATGCATTCGCCTTACCGACTAACCTTCGCCTTAGGCGGCCTCAACCGTTACGGCGGGCCGCTTCAGGATGAAGTAGCTGGTTTCCATCCTCAGCAGAGGGACTACGTTCGTGACCTCCCAGCCCTCCTGGCCCAATACGTCCAAGTAGCGCCGAACAAAGGCCGTGCGATGCTCGCCACTCTGCCGGATGAACTCTGAACCCTCCGAGGAGATACGTCCCCGGAAGTCTACGTAAACGACCTTGTACTCCCACGTGCTAGTGTTCTGATTCGCCATTGTTATCGCCTTTCTTTATCGCGACGAACCGGGCAAAAGTTAGGAGCACGGCCGCGTTGCCTCCATGTATATTGTCCTGTCATTCTGAGCGAAGCGAAGAATCCGCACTGAACTAGGTCGGATTCTTCGTCGCTGCGCTCCTCAGAATAACATGGATTTAGCCCGCCGCTTGAGCGGCAGCGATGCCGCTCTTCTCGAAGACGTATTCGCCGTCAGCGTAGTCCGCGACCACGCGGTCGCTTTCCTTGAACTCACCGGACAGGATGCGCTTCGACAGCTGGTTCTCGATGCGCCGCTGGACTGTGCGTCGTAGCGGCCGGGCGCCGTAGACGGGGTCGAAGCCCTCCTTCACCAGTTGCGCCTTCACGGCCTCGGTCAATTCGATCTGCACACCGCTTTCTTCGAGACGGTCGCGTACCTCATCGACCATCAGTTCGACGATCCGCTTGAGGTCGTCTTCGGTCAGCGGATCGAAGACGATGACCTCATCGATACGGTTGAGCAGTTCCGGACGGAACGTCTCCCGCAACGCCTTTTCGACCGCTGAGCGCAGCCGCTCCTTCTCGGTGTTCGAGGGCTTGGACGGCGCCACGAAACCGAAGGCCGGACGCTGGAACTCGGCGGTGCCGAGGTTCGAGGTCATGATGATCACGGTGTTACGGAAGTCCACCGTGCGGCCATGCCCGTCCGTCAGCCGTCCGTCCTCTAACATCTGGAGGAGGATGTTGAATACATCGGGGTGCGCCTTCTCGATCTCGTCCATCAGGATCACCCGGTATGGGCGACGGCGAACCGTCTCTGTGAGTTGACCGCCCTCCTCGTAGCCGATGTAGCCCGGGGGCGAGCCGATCAGCCGCGACACCGTGTGTCGCTCTTGGTACTCGCTCATGTCTAGTCGCACCAACGCCTCATCGTCATCGAAGAGGAACTGCGACAGCGCCTTAGCGAGTTCAGTCTTGCCGACGCCTGTAGGGCCGAGGAAGATGAACGAACCGATAGGACGCTTCGGGTCCTTGAGGCCAGCCCGGGCGCGACGAATGGCGTCAGACAGCGCTTCGATGGCCTCAGGCTGACCGATGATGCGGTCATGCAGTCGCTCTTCCATGTGCAGGAGCTTCTCGCCTTCGCCCTCCATCAGGTTGGAGACCGGTATACCTGTAATATCGCCTACCAGAGCAGCGATGTCCTTCTCCGTCACCGTAAGATCGGTGTCATGCGCGCCTTCCCACTCCGCCTTACGCTGATCGTAATCCGGCTGAAGCGCCGCGACCTGCGACCGTAGCTCCGCAGCCGCTTCGAAGTCCTGCTTCTGCGCGGCCGCCTCCATCTGCACGTTTATGTCGTCGAGTTCTTTTTTCAGGTCTCGCAGTTCAGGCGTGAGCGATTGCTGTTCAATAACCTTCTTCGAAGCCGACTCGTCGATGAGGTCGATGGCCTTGTCGGGCAGGAAGCGCTCCGTTATGTAACGGTCAGAGAGCCGCGCCGCCGCCTCCAGCGCCCCATCGGTGATCTTCACCTTGTGGTGCGCCTCATAGCGCGGGCGCAGGCCCTTGAGGATCGAAACGGCGTCTTCGACGCTCGGCTCATCGATGTACACCGGCGCGAAGCGGCGCTCCAGCGCCGGGTCTTTCTCGATGTGCTCGCGATAGTCGTCGAGCGTGGTCGCGCCGATGCAGTGTAGCTCGCCGCGGGCGAGCGCCGGCTTCATCATCGTCGAAGCGTCGATAGCGCCTTCAGCGGCGCCGGCGCCCACCACCTGGTGGATCTCGTCGATGAAGACGATGACATCGCCTTCGCCCCGCTTGATCTCGTCGAGCACGGCCTTCAACCGCTCCTCGAACTCGCCGCGGAACTTCGAGCCGGCGACCAGCGCGCCGATGTCGAGCGCTAGGAGCCGCTTGCCCTTGATGTTGTCGGGCACGTCGTCAGCGACGATGCGCTGAGCTAGGCCCTCGACGATGGCCGTCTTGCCCACTCCCGGCTCCCCGATGATCACCGGGTTGTTCTTAGTGCGGCGGTTCAGGATCTGCACCACCCGCTTGATCTCGGTCTCGCGGCCGATGACTGGGTCTAGCTTGCTCTGCCGCGCCGCCTCCGTGAGATCGACGCTGTACTTGTCGAGCGCGCGGTAGCGCTCCTCGGCGCGCGGGTCAGTAACGCGGGCCGTGCCGCGGATCTCCTGGAGCGCCTGGTATACCTTCTCCTTATCGAGGCCAACGCCCCGCAATAGGCGGGCCGCCTCGCCCTCGCGTTCGTCGGCGATGGCGATAAGCAGGTGCTCGACGCCGACGTACTCATCCTTCAGCCGGTCGGCTTCGGCGTTGGCCGCCTCAAGCATACGCACGATGCGCGGCGTCGTGTAAACCTGCACCACGTCGTACTGCAGCTTCGGCGACTTCGCCAGCGCGTCGGCGACTGCCCCGCGCACGCGGCCGGGGTCGATGTTCAGCTTCTCGAGGATCTGCTGGGCCAGCCCGCCCTGGTGCGAGACCAGCGCCAGCAGGACGTGTTCTACGTCCCACTGCGCGTGGCGCTCCTTGCGCACCAGCTCCTGGCTTGCCATCAGCACCTCTTGTGCTTGTTCTGTGAACCTATCTTGTCTCATCATCTCAATCGTCTCCTGTCTAATTCATCGGGTAGTACCGAAATTCGCTCGGATAAAAGTCTTCGGTCAGATGGGAAATTCCTGTTCTATGCATCAACACGATTTTCCATTCACCCGAGTCATCTCTGCGTAGAGCCATACTGTATTTAGCCCTAGCCATTAAAGTATCTTCATTAGTCCCTTCACAGCTAAGTTCTGGACCGACCAGCACACTTACTTCACCCCACCAGTCATAATTCTGTTCTGGGGGCAGCATGATAGCATGAACGCGTTTCGGAAGCTTAGTGCGCATGCCGTCGCAAGTTAGTTCAGTGGCTCCAACAAACTGTTCCAATAAGTCATATACTCGCCATCGGCTCATGAAGGACGCGTCGGCTCCTGCGATACCTACGAGAATAAATGGGACGGGTTGAGGAAACGGCCATGAAGCACACTCCGAGGGCTGCCAGCCAAGAGCGCTTTCTTCCGTGGTCGTGCAATCCATTTGTCTCCAGCCCACCATGTCTAAGATCTGATAGATGTCGCTTGCTACTAATGCTTCATCAAGTGACGTGACAAATTCACACAGTCCCGGCTCAACGCACGGATCCCAGTCAGCACTCTGGCCAGGCAAGGCTATTGGTGTAGGGCTTGGCGATGGAGTTGGTGTAGCTGTGACTCGATCAAGCTCGTCCTCAAGGGTCTCGACCCTGCTCTCCGCAAGTCGAAGCTCTGCCCGGGCTTGAAGAAGTTCTTGTTCCTCAACACCATTACCCTCACCACCAAATATCAATGCGCCTAACCCAACTCCAAGTCCAGCCGCTATTACTGCCACAGCGGCTGATACCATAAAAATACGAGTCGATGGTTGAAATCCCATGGTCTATCCCCGCTTGCTCACCAGCACCAGCGGACTGCCCGCACTGACCGCCGAGTACGCCAAATTCGGGTCGCTTTGAAGCTGGCGTATCAGCGCCCGCGCCGCCTGGCGCTCGGTGGTTCCGGACCGCTCGTCCTCATCCACGATCCAGAGGTTGGACAGCACTACGCTGCCGCCGGGCCGAAGCAATCGCATTAGCTGCAGCCAGAGCGCACTGTTCGTATGCCAGTCGACGTCCAAGAATATCAATCCGTAGTCGCCCTCAAGCTTCGGCACAACCTCAATAGCATCGCCAACACAGACGCTGACTTGCTCGCTTACGCCGTACTTCTCGAACTGCTTCTTCGCCAGCTTGGCGTGTCGCTGCTCTCGCTCCACCGTATCCACCCTGCCGCCTTCGCCAACGCCGTGCGCCAGCCAGAGCGTGCTGTAGCCGAGCGCCGTGCCGATCTCCAGCACGCGCCCCGCGCCGACGGCCAATGCCGAGAGGAACAGCGCCTTCTCGTGCGAGACCGCGTACGCGCCGCACTCGCGACCGTGTTCGGCGCGGTGCGCTTCGTAAGCGCTCCGCACTTCCCCAAACGGGTCGTTCGTCAGCAGCAGGGTAAATCTAGGCGCCATTTTCAATGCATTCCTTCTCCGCTCACCCTGAGCTTGTCGAAGGGCGTTGCCATTTTCGTCATTGCAAGCCTTTCGACAGGCTCAAGAGAGAACTCCGCGAAGCAATCTCTACCGTTCAGTTACGCGTCGCTTAAAAGAATCCGTTAATCCGTCACTTATTCGTTGACAGACCAACTTGCTCACCCTGCGAAAGTCCGCTCGCCCTGAGCTTGTCGAAGGGCAAACATCCTGGTTCCTACTTCTACGTCCCTTCTCCAGATAACGCACGAAAGAACGCATGACGCCCGTCACGAAGAACAGACCGATCAGCCCGTACAGCGCCATCCGCCCCACATCCACGACCGGGACAAAACGGGTGCTGCTGTCGGTGATCTCGATGACGCCTATCGGCTTTACCCGAACGCCACCGCCACCTCCTTCGCCCTTCTCGGCAGGGCCGTGGCCACTGCCACCACCTCCACTGAAGCCGTACCAGACGTTTGCGACCGGCACGATAGTCCGTCCATTCATATGGATCGGTTCACCGTAGGCCACCCTGATAGTGCTAGACGGCTGAAACTGCTCAGCCAGTTTGGTGACAACACTCTCTCCCTGCATCGCTTCCTCCCTTCCTACTGTTGCCCTCGGCTATTCGCCGTCGTTGCCATCGCGCGGCGCCGGCAGTCTACGATCACGCTGTCGCTGCAGTTCGTCGCGCAGCAATCCCATCTCTCGCTCCACCAGCTGCAGGCGATCCGTTAATCGCATAATCACCTCGGCTCCAGCCAGGTTCACGCCCAAGTCATTGACCAGGCGCTGTATCCGGTGAAGCCGCTCGATATCCGCCTGCGAATACAAACGGATGCGACCCCGCGAACGCGAAGGCCGAAGCAGCCCTGCACGCTCGTACGCCCGCAGCGTCTGCGCGTGGACGCCCACCATGCGGGCAGCCACGCTGATGGCGTAGCACGGCTCGTTGTCAGAGAACCTCCTGTTCATTCTTTTTCACTCACTCTCGATATGCTTGTCATTCGACTTTGTTCGTCATCGCGACCCCTTTTCGGCAGTCTCTGCCTGTTCAAAGCGTCGCAATTATTGAGCGCATCCGTTAATCCGTTACCCATCCGTTGACAGACAACCCCGCTCACCCCGAGCCTGTCGAGGGGCCAGAAATTTCACCGCCTTCTCCATCAGCTAAAGCACCACCGTCGTCCGGCGGACTCGGCCCTCCCGAAGGAAGGTAATATCCACAGTCTGGCCAGCGCGACGATCCTCGAGCACGGTCAGGATGTCCTGCACTGTGCCCACCGACCTCTCGCCGACGGCTGCGACTATATCCATCAACCGTAAACTCGCCCGATCGGCCGGACTGCCCGGCTGCACTTCCAAAACAAGCACACCTGACTTCTGGTCCGAGGAGTTGCCCACGCTGATTGGTCGTTCTAAGGCGGTTGTGATGCCACCGATGCCTAGCTTTGCGGGCGACTTCTCACGTCGCTCCTGGAATCGAGCGAGGGTTCCGTATACTTCTTGCGTCGAGACTGCAAAGCCGAGGCCCTGCGCATACGGCAGGATCGCCGTCGTCATGCCGATCACGCGGCCCTGGGCGTCCACAAGCGGGCCGCCGGAGTTGCCAGGGTTGATAGCGACGTCCGTTTGTACTAAGTTGTGCAGTTCGCCGCGACCCCGGCCGAGCGGCAAGCTCCGCCCGAGCGCGCTCACCACGCCCGCTGTCACCGTCCAGCCGAGGCCGTACGGGTTGCCGATGGCGACTACCAATTGGCCAACCTTCAGCGGGTACGACGCCAGTTCGGCGACCGGCAGATTATGCGCCGCCGCTCGCAACACGGCGAGATCAGCGGCCGGCTCCGCGGCCTCAACTCCCGCGACGAAGGTACGACCGTCCGAGAGCGTTATCTGTAGCTCGCCACCCTGCCTCGCAACGTGCTCGTTCGTGAGGATGCGTCCGTTTGAGCTGAAGATGAACCCAGACCCGGCGCCGCGTTGCCCGCGACCAGCCCGGGCCAGCGGTTCTACCTTAACTACGGCCGGCCCAACCTTCTCCGCCGCCGTCGAAACGGCCTGCGAGTAGGCATCCAATATTCTTTCGTCTTGTCCATTAACGCCCATTATGTTCCGACTTTCTCTTGTTGAAGCGATCTCAGTTCCTCAAAAAGCTCGCGCTCTCGGTCCGATAAAGTCTCCGGCAGCACGATCTTGACCCGAGCATACAGGTGGCCCTTGCCGCTACCCTCCATGTGGGGCATACCTAGCCCGGTGAGGCGGATCAAGCGGCCGTTCTGCGTTAACGGCGCCACCTTGAGCATCACTTGCTTGCCAGCAAGGGTCGGTACGCCGACCTCGCCGCCCAGGATAGCGTCCGTCATCGGCACTGATACGTCCGTATAAAGGTCGTCGCCCTTGCGTTCGAAGCGGCCGTGCGGTTGCACTGACGCCCGCAGGTAGACTTCGCCGCCGGAGCTCGCCACGCGGATACGAGAGCCGTCGCGGACGCCGGCCGGTATTTTAACTTCCAGACGTTGCGCTCGCTCGACGAGGCCGTCGCCTCCGCAAACGTGACACACCGCGCCAGCGATACGTCCGTCACCGTTGCAGGTGTCGCATATCTCGGCTCTCCCTACATCGATAAGGCGAGTTGTCCCGCGGAACGCCTCTTCCAGGCTGACCTCGGCTGCGTATTCGCGCGGGCGGGGTCGTCTGGCGTAGCCTGGTTGCCGGCTACTGCCGCTGCGAAAGATGTTGCCAACCAGATCGCTCAGATCGAAGTTGTTACCACCAAAGTCGAAGCGAGCGCTACCTTGGCGCTGGGCCTCGAACTGGTCGGCGTACTGCCACTTATCGCCATAGCGGTCGTATTTCTTGCGCTTATCGGCGTCGGAGAGCACTTCGTATGCTTCGTTGATCTCCTTGAATTTGGCGTCGGCAGCCTTATCGCCCGGGTTCACGTCTGGGTGGTGCTTGCGCGCCAGGCGACGATACGCCTGGCGAAGTTCTTTCTCAGTGGCGCCTTTGTTGACGCCGAGTATGCTGTAGTAGTCCTTGTTCGGCATTATTATCCTCGCTGAGGACATACTAGCACTTCATGCTGAATACGTCAATAAGATTGATACGCATGCTATCAAGGTTATTGACACGAACGGAGTACTATAGTAGTATTTGTTCTGCAGAAAAAAACGAGGAGCAGCCAACTCTCACTACGTTTAGTGATTGGCTTTAACGAAGGAAAGGAGGAGGCAAAGATATGAGTATAATGCGCTGGGACCCGTTCAGGGAGATGGAGGCGGTGCGCAGGAATCTCGACAGGATGTTCGATGATTACCTTCGCTGGCCACGTCAACCAGCTTGGGATAATGGACGCCAGCTTCTCGATGGACCTCTACGAGGAGGGCGCCCATATCGTCTTGCGCGCAGCCCTGCCTGGCGTTAAGCCGGAAGACGTCGACATCTCGATATCCGGAGACACCATCACCATCAAAGGCGAGACGAAGACGGAACAGGATACGAAGCAGGAGAACTACCACCGACGCGAGATGCGCTACGGCTCCTTCACCCGCTCCACCGCCCTACCCACCCGGGTAGACCACGAGAAGACCGAAGCGACCTTCAAGGACGGCGTGCTGACCGTCACGATGCCGAGGGCAGAGGAGGTCAAGCCGAAGGCCATCAAAGTCAAAAGCACGGTCGAGCCAGAGCAGACAAGCGAGATCTAAGTCTAGCTAAGACTGCACTCCCGGTAGTAACAAGGCATCTCCTTCCGCTCACCCTGAGCCTGTCGAAGGGCCTGGGCTTAGTAGCCCCTGGTCCGATTGAAGACATGACGCAATAGCCACGCGACTGCCACCGCTCTCTTCGCGCTCTCGGCCCCTCACCCTATCCTAAATGTGAATAGACATCGCTTGCCTAAAATGTCATTCTTGAGCGACCAAAGGGAGCAAAGATTCTACGTCTGAGTTGTATTTACGTAGACTCCTCGTTGCGGCTAATGCCATAGTAGGTAGGCTTACTTGGGCAATGCCAATAGCCATGCCTTATACCGACTGTTTAATCAGCGGCAAAACAATCAAACAAAACGCGCGTTTCGCGCGCTCGTCTGTATCTGGCGGTACGGCATTCCGCAACTTTTACGCGAACACAATCAAACATCGTGTGAACATCAAGAACTAGAAGGCGCTGTTGCTGCGATGCCAGCGGCGACGTATCATATCGCTGGACTGCTCATGATGACGATAGATATCGCCCAGTTCAGGTCGGTGCTGGCACGCTACACCGCCAAACCCATAGCCGATGGGGCTTACCCCCTAGCGGCCGTACTGGTGCCCGTCTATCCGCGTAACGGCGAACTGCATGTCATCTTCACCAAGCGCACGCAGTTCGTGACCCGCCACAAAGGCGAGATCTCCTTCCCCGGCGGCGCATTCACCCTCGAAGACGCCGATCTGGTCACCACTGCGCTGCGGGAAACGCACGAGGAGATCGGCGTGCGACCCGAAGACGTCGAAGTCATCGGGCAGCTCGACGATCTCATCACTGTCTCCGACTTCCGGGTGACGCCGTACGTCGGGGTGATCCGCCGCTCGCCGTATGAGTTCATAGCGAACGCCTTTGAGGTCGAGACGATCATCGAGGTGCCGGTATCGCACCTGCTGGACAAGGCGAATATCGTGTGGGAGCGCCGCCTGCGGAACGGGCGCGAGGTCGAGGTGCAGGGCTACGCTTTCGAAGAGCATGTCATCTGGGGCGCGACGGCGGGCATTCTGAGACAGCTGCTAGAGCTTTTAGAAGTTGCGGAACAAGCATGAGCGCAGCTTCTGAACGTACCGACTCGACCTCACGCGAAGAACATGGGCCGACTTGCCGTCGCTGCGGTAATACGACCTGGCGCGTGGAAGAACGGCCGAAGAGCCGGCTGCGCTGGCTGTTTGAGATGGGGATGGCATCGCCGGACGTGCTCATCTTCCAAAGCGATTCGGGCGGGTGGCCTTCGAAGATGGCGGAGTTCTGGACCTGTCATAGCTGCGGGCGTAAGGTGCGGCAGTGAGGAACAACGCCCTTCGACAGGCTCAGGGTGAGCGGGATCAACCGTCATTGCGAGGTCACCCAGAGGTGGCCGTGGCAATCCCTGCATCAGATGACGATAGATAAGTGCCTAATGGAACGGGCTGGGATTTCGCTGCGCTCAGAATTACAGCGGCGTAGCATGCGACTAATACTGGCGCGGCACGGCGAGTCGACGGGGAACTTCGATAGGCGGCTGCAGGGGCAGGGCGACTACCCGCTGACGGAGCTCGGGCGCGAGCAATCTTACCGGCTGGGGCATCGACTAGCGCGGGAGAAGGTCGCGGCGATTTATAGCAGCGCCATCAGCCGCGCAATGGAGACGGCGGAGATCGTCGGCGAGGTTATTGGCCTGGCGCCGCAGGCGCTGGCCGGCGTCGAGGAGTACCACTTCGGCGAGCTGTCCGGGCTGACGTATCCGGAGATCGCCGAGCGCAATCCGGAGGTGCTGGCGGGCATCCGTTCGCGGGAGAGCACTTACCCGGCCTACCCCGGCGAGGAGGGCCGCGAGGTCTTCCGCAGGCGGGTGAGCGAGGCGCTGACGGCGCTGGGCGAGCGGCACCCAGAGGAGACGATAGCGGTCATTACGCACGCGGGGCCGATAGTGACGTTCGTGTCCGACATCCTGGGCAGGCCGTACGTACGGCCGGTGCCGTTCCGCATGAACAACGCCTCGATAACAATAGTTGAGTCCGTGCAGCGGCCGGACGGGAGCAGCCGGCGGCTGGTGCTGCAGACGCTGAACGACACCTGCCATCTAGAGGGCGAACGCACCGGCGGCAACGAATCGACGCTTTAACTTACGATGTTTGATTGAATGCAATATGTTTGATCGAACGTTTTTGCGTTTGATTGATGGTAAAGATTGAACCTGTAAAACTTGATTGAATGCTCATACATTTTGATCGAACGCTTTGCGTTTGATTGATCGTAGACCGCTTGCTATTAGTGATCAGTGCAAAGGCAGTATGTCTTATGCACTATCCAACTTTTCTTGGGGCATTGTGCTCCTCCTAGCACGCACCTTTTCCCTATAAGATGTCCAAACCAAATCCATATCGTGCTCTTCCAGTGCTCCCCGTAGCTTTGTAAGAGCGCGCTGACTATATCGCCCGAAGCGGCTTTTACCTACGGCGAACTCCCGGAAGGACTCGCTATCTTCACGCAGCCCAAGATGAAGAACTAGGGCAGTCGTACGAGGCGCGGTAAAACCAAGATGGTCAGCCAAGGCGTTCAAAGACAGTGAATATCTGTCTAATAAGTTGACTTCTCGAACCGCCATCGCTTGTTCCGCTTCTTCATTGCTAACCATATGCACGGGCAGACCTTCTGATCGCGTGAGTTTCAGAGAGAATACAAAGTTCTGATCGTCGGCCTCTATGCTGAGCCGAGTTGACGCGGGAAAAAGTGAGCCAGATGATTCACCGAGCTTAATCCGCTTGACTATACGGTTAATCTCCTTGTCCGTTGGCTGTGCCTGCAGACCATTGATATTGGATTCCACGATCATAAGGTACCGTAAGCGTGCCTTTGCCTCAGCTAAGGTACGTCTTCCTGGAGAGAGCAGTTCTCGGATGTGATTCATCATCCAACAATAATTGAATATCTTTGGGCGGCCGAATAGATAAAGGAAGCACACGTCCGGGAATGTAGTCGATCAACTCTTCTTGAAACAGCCTATTCAGCAGTTCCGCAAACAAACTAACAGCGGCTTGAGCATGGAGATACAGTGCCTCCTCCGGCAATTCTAGCAAGTTATGAGTGCAGCAATCCCGAAGAGAGTCTAAGATTGAAAGTGTCAAAACTTCTTCGCTACTAATTACGCCAAGATCACTGCGCAGAATTCCTAAGCACTTGTCGAATCGGTAAGAAATCTGGCTTCCGGGTTCCGAAATACGGTGGCGGGTTTGCCAAATAGCTGCCTTAAGTAACATCTCGAAAGAATGTTGAAGTAAGATTAGGGTTCCATCCAGCCTAGCTGTCTCTGACGGCCGGTTAAAAACCTCGATCGCAAGGATAAGAGATTCGATGGCGTGGGCTTTGAGCTTTCTTGTTGTCGTGCGTAAACGCGTCATCCCATAGTGCTCTATTCTTAGCGATTCTGTTTATATTAACAGCTATTATAATTCAAAACTAAGAAATAAGCAGATAGTTGTGACCTCACTAACGTAACTCTTTGACGCGTAATGACTTCGCTACGGGACACCCCAGTGCTTAATGTAGCTTTTGAAATTTTAGGGACACGCTAACATTCGGGCTCAGAGATACGCCGCTCTGGACTCCCTTTACGGCTCGTCAGAACGTTCGCGCAAGCGTTCGAGCCATTCTTTGATGCGAGCCTCGTAGCCGAGGTCGCCGGGGGCGTAGTAGCGGCGGCCGGCGAGCTTTTCGGGCAGGTGCTCCTGGCCCGAGAAGTGGTCGGCGGCGTTGTGGTCGTATTCGTAGCCTTTGCCGTAGCCCAGCCCACGCATCAGGCCGGTGACGGCGTTGCGCAGGTGCAACGGCACCGGCTCGTTGCGGGTGGCGCGGGCGTCGTCCAGCGCTTTGCCGTAAGCACTGCCGACGGAGTTGCTCTTGGGCGCAGTCGCCAGGTAGATCGTCGCTTCGGCGAGAGGGAAGAAGCCCTCCGGCATGCCGACGAAGTGGACGGCCTGCTGGGCGGCCATGGCTACCGGCAGCGCCTGGGGGTCGGCGAGGCCGACGTCCTCCGAGGCGAGGATGACGAGGCGGCGGGCGATGAACAGCGGGTCCTCGCCGCCTTCGATCATGCGGGCGAGCCAGTAGAGCGCGGCGTCGGGGTCGGAGCCGCGGAGAGACTTGATGAAGGCGCTGATGATGTCGTAGTGGTAGTCGCCGGCCTTGTCGTAGAGGGCGGTGCGCTGCTGCATCGCCTCTTCGATGTCGGCGAGGGCGATGCGGCGGACTGCTCGCCCTTCGACAGGCTCAGGGTGAACGGAAACAGAGCTTGCTCCCCCTTTGATAGGCTCAGGACGAGCGGCGGCCGCGGCGAGCTCGAGGGCGTTCAGCGCGATGCGGGCGTCGCCGCCGGAAGCTTCGGCGAGCGCGGCGAGGGCGTCGTCGTCGATAGCGATAGCTTCCGCTCGCCCTTCGACAGGCTCAGGGTGAGCGGAAGCGGCAAGGCCACGTTCTTCGTCGGCGAGGGCGCGGCGGAGGATCGCGGCGATATCGTCGGGCGTGAGGCCGTGCAGGGTGAAGACGCGGCTGCGGGAGAGGAGCGGCGCGATGACCTCGAACGAGGGGTTCTCCGTGGTGGCGCCGATGAGGGTGATGGTGCCGTCCTCGACGTACGGCAGCACGACGTCCTGCTGGGCCTTGTTGAAGCGGTGGATCTCGTCGATAAAGAGGATGGTACGTTTGCTTTCGAGCGCCTTCCGCTCCTTCGACTCCTCAACTATGCGACGGAGGTCGGCGACGCCGGAGGCGACGGCCGAGACAGGCTCGAAGTGCGAACTGGTCGCGTTGGCGACGATGCGCGCGAGAGTGGTCTTGCCGGAGCCGGGCGGCCCCCAGAGGATGACGGACGGAAGCTGGTCGCTTTCGATCAGGCGTCGGAGAAGCTTATCGGGGCCGACGAGGTGCTCCTGGCCTACGAGCTCGTCGAGGGTGCGCGGGCGCATGCGGGCGGCGAGCGGGGCTTCGCGCTGGGCCTGGCGCTCGGCCTGTTCACGGAACAGGTCACGTGGCGACTGCTGGGGGCGGAACTTCTTGCTGGGCATCAGGTATGCTCGTGCGCAGGCGTATATGCTGGATTATCGCGCAATTACGGTGTTCCGGCGAAGGTCGGTGGCGTAGTTCGCTATTATAACGGAGCCCCTATCCTCGACTGTCGAAAGACGTGGGCTGCTGAGGTCTGGCGTCTAGGAATAAGTGTAAGGAGGTCGTCGTCTTACAGTGTAAGCATTTACCGCCACGTTCACCATACGAGCCGCTTCGGCTTATCGCTTGCGGTAAGTGGACTGCGTGAAATTTGCGTGTTTCTACCGATGACGACGACTCATCCTGAAGCTAACATCTGAGACACAAGGCTCCTGGGCACGCTTTATATAGGTTTTGAGGAAAGGAGGCCTGAAATGCGAAAAGTAGTGTCAGGGCTGTTCATATCCCTGGATGGCGTTACTGAATCGCCGGATAAGTGGCAGTTCGACCATTTCGACACCGATATGATGGCGGGCATGGTGGCGCATATCGCCGAAGAGGACACCGTACTCCTAGGGCGCGTTACATATCAAGAATGGGCTTCATTTTGGCCGACCTCGACTATCGAGCCGTACGCAAGCCACATCAACAACACCACTAAGTACGTGGTTTCGAAGAGCCTCGACAAAGTCGAGTGGGGGAATTTCGACAATATAACTCTCATCGGAAGAGATCTGGCAGTGGAAGTAGCGAGGCTGAAGGAGCAGCGGGGGAAGAACATTGGAATCGCTGGTAGCACAACGCTCGTTCGATCGCTGCTACATAATGACCTGCTCGATGAACTTAAGCTCATGGTTCATCCAGTCATAGCGGGCGGCGGAAACCGTCTTTTCAAGGACGAGGATCAGATGAAAAGACTCCGTCTGGTGGATTCAATGACGACCAGTACGGGTGTGGCCATCCTTACCTACCAGCCCCGCCCGAAATCCTAAAGAGCCATGGAGGAAATCGAGTGCGCAGCCATGGAAGGCGCCGCCGAAGCATACGACCGCCTTGAGGAGCTGCTGCGAACGCTGTTGTGACCGCAAACTTGACGGCTCTGTCCCCGCAGTGGGCCAGCCGCCAACCGAACTCGCACGAAACATATACAATGGAGGACAGCAATGGCCCAACGAAGCAGAAGCCAAACCGAACAAGGAAGCCACGACGTGGTCGTTACCCGCGTGTTCGACGCCCCGGTGGAGCAGGTCTGGAAGGCCTGGAGTGATTCCGAGCAGGTGCGTCGCTGGTGGGGCCCTGCTGGCTTTCACCTGTCCCGTTGCGGAGATGGATTTCAGGGAGGGCGGCACATCGCTTGTTTGTATGCGCGCGCCGGCCGAGTACGGCGGAATGGACATCTATACAACCTGGACCTACACAAAAATCCTGCCCCACGAGCGCTTCGAGTATCTCCTCAGGTTCGCCAATGAACACCGTGAGACGCTTGACCCCGTCGCGATGGGTATGCCGCCGGGCATCCCTAACCAAGTGCGGAACGTCAACACGTTCAGGGACCTGGGCAATGGCAAGACGGAAGTGACGATTACAGAGTCGAGCTACGCCACGGAAGAGGCGCATGACACGTCCAAGGCCGGCCTAGAAGAGTGCTTGGACAAGATGGCCGCGATCTTCGTGAGTTCCTAGAGCCGCTATCCTGTCATGGATAAGTATCGAGAAGCAACGAAGAAACAGGGTGGTAGTCGCAGCGCGAGGAGGAGATGAAATGGCTGAATTTTGGCTATGAGCCCCTGCGGATCGGAACTTGGAATCAACATGAAAACAAAGGAGACTACGATGCAAAAGATCGTCCCGCACCTCTGGTTCGATAAGGAGGCCAATGAGGCAGCCCAGTTCTACGCCTCCATCTTCCCGGACTCGAAGGTCACGAACATCACCACCCTCCACGACACGCCGTCCGGTGATTGCGATGTTGTTTCGTTCGAGCTCTCAGGGCAGCCCTTTATGGCGATTAGCGCCGGCCCGTTGTTCAAGTTCAACGAGTCAGTCTCTTTCATCGTGCGCTGCGAGACTCAGGACGAGATTGATGGCTTCTGGCAGAAACTGTCCGCCGACCCTGAGGCCGAGCAGTGCGGCTGGCTGAAGGATAAGTACGGGCTCTCGTGGCAGATCGTTCCCACAAGAATGGACGAATTGCTCGGAAGCGGCACAGAGGAGCAGATCGCGCGCGTCACGCAAGCGTTTCTACCGATGAAAAAATTGGATATCGCTAAGTTAGAGCAAGCGTATGTAGGCCATTGACCAGAGCCTGCGGCCTGGCGGGTAGGTCCGCAGGGGACGGATTCTTAGCTCCGCCCAGAATGACAGAGTGGGGGCGGACAGGTCTTCAGACCTGTCCCTACGATTGGGCGGCTGGCGCGCTTTGGGGCACGATGAGCGAGATCGGATCGCCGGGGCGGATGACGCCGTTACTGACGACGCGGGCGAGCATGCCGCGGCGGCCATCGATGGTGGCACGGAGGCCGGCGCGCAGTTCGTCCATACGTTCGCAGGGTTCGCACGCGTAGGTGATCTCGAGGATGGCCACGCCGATGCGCAAGCGCTGGCCAGCAGCAAGCGTCATGAGGTCGAGGCCGGCGACGGTGATGTTCTCGCGGACGTCGCCAGGTTGAAGACCGAAGTCGTCGAGAATTTCGGCCGGCATGAGCAGAAGCTGGCGGCGGCTGCGCTGCTTCGCATGAGCATCGCCGACGAAGCCGAGTTCGGCGACGGCCTGCGCTTCGGCAACCGGGCGCATGGGCATGCGATGGCCGGGGCAAAGGTGGAGCGCGGTGACGACGGGTGCGGTGCTCACGATTGCGCCTCTACAAGATTCACCCAGCTCGTCGGTGCAGGAACCGGTTGATTCTCACTACGCAAGCCTTCGATATGAAAGGCGATGGCGCTACGAATATTACGCTCGACGTCAGTTTGAGTGCGTCCCGTAGCAACACAACAGGAAGGTCCGCTGAATAGTGATTCGGGGTTCTCTCGTAGACGACGGCGTATTTCATTTCTGATCTTCCCTTAGTCCGGCCTGCTTTAGGATACTATTATACGTCTATACGTCCCCGGCGCTATATCGTCGCTCAGCCGCCCAGCAATTGTAACGAGGCCTGGCTTTGTGGCGTGCTTAAACTGCCGATGGCTGCCGCGTTGGCGTACGAGTTCCCATCCGTCACGTTCAAGGATGCGTATCATCTCGCGAACTTTCGGCCTCGTATTTAGCCTTCGCCTCGGCCAATACTGCCTCGCGCGGCCTGTCGTTACCGCCCCCGAAGCGCTCGCGGAGATCGAAGGCGTCGTTCACGAAGCCGAGGAGGACAGTGGCGATAACGGCCGTGGTCACGCAAGCGCCGACTTGCCGGGCGCGCGATAGGTGCAGTAAACGTTGGCCGACGGACTTTGCGAAGGTAAACAGGGCGTTCATGTCTGGCTGGCGTTATATCTTTCGAGAAGGATTGCGCTGATTATAACGCGGCGCGCGTGGTTTGTTCTAGCGGTTTACCCCAGGCGACGGGTACGCGGTGGCTGGATCAGAGGTAGAGGGCAGTGGCGATGATACGGCCGCGCCTTAGAAAAGCCTGAGCGGCTGCCTTCAAACCAAAGGGGAATGAACCGGGCCGTTCGAAAGAGCATGGCTGGCTCCCAAACGATTCGCTGCGCGTGTATGTTTCCTCCACATCCCAGAGAAATGGCTTGCGCGAGGGCAGACGGCTTCGAGCCGTCCGCTCCCGCGCAAGCCCACAGTGCCTTTGGTTCTAACCCCTCTGACCGGCGGCGAGCTTCTTGACGTCGGCCGTGGTTAGAGGTTGTCCGGCGATTCCCCAGTCGCCGCTCTTCACTTCTTCAACCACTACCCAGGTGACACCACGCATGTTCTCTCCCTCGATCGCGACCATTGTGTCGGTCATTCTCCTGATAATTTCCTGCTTCTCGTCGCCAGAGAAGACACCCTCGATCAGCTTGACATTAACTAGTGGCATGGAAACATTCCTTTCTTGCTTTGTGATTTCCCCTGCGTTCTGATTTCACGAGGACTTATTCGTTCTGTTGTCTATCTGGCCCCCTTTCCAGCGGTCATGAAGTTGCCACAGTTTCAATTCCTGCTGCTGACCCTTGTTCGCGCTGAGCTTGACTCGGTATTAGACATCGGGTGGCGAAGAAGGAACTCGGCCACGCCCAGCGCCACTGGTTCCGGCTGCTGAATATGCAGCAAGTGGGCTACCCCTTCAATCGTGCAGTCCTCAACCTGAGGGAGCCAAGAGTGAAGCAGCTGACGGCCGTCCACGAACCACCGCTCGGTCTCCGTGCCCAGCACTGAAAGCACTGGCTGGGAGATGCTGGCCGCTTGCTCAGGACCAAACTGCCATGCACTGAGTGCCGGCAGATAGCTGCCGAAGAAGTTATCGGCGTGCTCCATTGCATGGGCCACGCCGCCGGGGATGTGCTTCTCGATCACCCTCCGACACGTCTCCCAGTCGAGGCTGCACACAAAGCTCAGAAACCCCGATATTGCCCCTTCGCGGTCGCCCGACCCGTAAGCCGCTAGAGCAGGCCCCGCCTTCTCCAAGAAGGCCCAGCGCTCGGCGCGCCCATCAGCGGCGGCTCCAGAAGGGCCAGCGTGTGAACGAGGCCGGGGTAGTCGACGGCCAGTTGAAGGGCGATGTCCGCGCCGGTGGAATGACCGGCTACATGCGCGCGCCGGACACCGAGTTGGTCCAGTAACACCGCGGCGGCGGCATGATCTACGAAGCTCACTGGCGTGGGCATGCGCGTGCTGTCCGCTATTCGCCGCTGGCGGTAACCGATCAGGCGGTAACCGTCGATCAGCGCCTTCTGTGTCAAGAGGGGCGAAAAGCTGTCCGCGATCGGGCCGGTGCTGATCAATAGCACCGGCTCTCCCGATCCTCTTACGTCATATTCCAATTCTGTCCCGTTAACCTTGGCCTTCTGCATTGTTTTTCCTTCCGAGTAAAATTTGTGTTGGCGTTGCCAGAGCCCTTCGCTGCGGTTCTTAAGGAGCTCCGCGCCACCTAATATCTAATGCGTAACAAAGACCGTTACTGTGGGAACTTCTGGCGTTACAATAGCCGTAACGGAGGCACCCTGGGGATGAGTAATGTCTGAACCTAGTCAAACGACATTCGTGGAGCGGGCGCGCGAAGCTGCCCGACGAGGTGAGTGGGAGCAGTCGTTCGAACTGCTCCTGGAGGAGGACGCCCGCACGCCCCTGGGCGCGCCGGATCTCGCCTTTCTCGCCGGCGTAGCGTACGCCGCCGGCCGTCTCGACGTGACGATCGACTCGTGGGAACGCGCTCATGCGGAGAGCGTGCGCACGGGCGATCACCTTTCAGCAGCGGGAGCGGCGGTCCGCATCGCCCTGCACCTGCTCTTCGATACTGCGCTCATGGCGCCCGTTCGCGGGTGGATAAAGCGGGCGGAACGGCTTCTGGAGGCCTATGACCAAACACCGGTCCATGCCTGGTTAGCTGTAGTGAGCAGTTATGAACGGATGCTATCGGGCGACCTCAAGACTGCTCGGCAATGGGCCCAGCAGGCAATAGAGGTTGGCTCGAAATCCGAGCCTGCTGCTGCCGCCATCGGTAGAGTGGCTGAGGCCCGCATTCTCATTCTGGACGGGGACGTCTCTCAGGGGTTGGGGATCCTCAACGAAGCGGCCTTGGCCGCGGTCTCCGGCGAACTCGATCCCCTCTCTACTGGGGTGGTCTACTGTGAGGTAGTGTGCGCCCTGCAAGGGATCGCTCAGTACGACCTGGCCGAGGAGTGGACGGCGGCGATGGAGCAGTGGCGCCACGGTCAGCCCGTAGGGAGCGTCCACGGACGCTGCCGCGTCCACCGCGCCGAGATTCTGCGGCTACGCGGGTCATGTTTAGAGGCAGAGAAAGAAGTCCTCCAGGCCTGCGAAGAGCTTCGTCCCTACCTGCGCCGGGAGTTCGGGTGGCCCTTGACCGAACTTGGCCGCATCCGGTTTCGCAGAGGGGACATCCAGGCAGCCGAAAAGGCATTCCTCGCGGCGAACGACATTGGGTGGGACGCGCAGCCCGGCCTCGCCTTGGTACATCTGGCTAAGGGTGAAGTAACCCTAGCAGCCGAATCGATCCGCGATGCGTTGCAGCATCCGCTAAGCGTCCCGTCCAAGGAGCTACCCCCGAACACCGAGCTGCGCCGGGCGCCCCTGCTCGAGGCGCAGGTTGAGATCGAGCTCGCGGTCGGCGAGATCGATCTTGCGCGGGCGGCCGCAGGCCGTCTCTCGCGCATCGCGGAATTATTCGATAGCAAAGCGCTCGCTGCCAACGCGGCGCTAGCAAGCGGAAGGGTACGGCTGGCCGAAGGTGACACGGCAGGCGCTCGTCGTGACTTCGAGGAGGCCGCGTATCTCTGGGACCAGGTCGGCGCGCCCTATGAGACTGCCCTCGCTCGCATGGGGTTGGCGCAAGTGCACCGCGCCGAAGGAACCGAGAAGCTTGCAATCCCGGAGTTCCAAGCCGCCCGGTCGGGATTCGAGCGGGTCGGAGCGGTCCTTCAGGCAGCCGAAGCGGCCCGGGCATCCGGTGACGAGACACAAAAGGATTCGCGTGAGCGGCTTCCAGGAGCGCGCCCGGCAACAAGGGCCGGCGTCGATGAGAACGTTTTTCGTCGCGAGGGTGATTACTGGTCGTTAGCCTTCGAGGGACACACCGTATACATGCGGGACATGAAGGGGTTGCGGTACCTCGCACGGCTGCTCGCCGACGCCGAGCGCGAGATCCACGTGCTTGACCTGGTGGCCGCCGAAACGGGCCGGCCGGTTGGTTCGAGCCGCAGCAGCGCGGAACCCGGCGTCACTTTCTCGCCTAGCCTGGACGCCGGCGTTTGGCTCGATGCGCAGGCCAAGGAGACGTACCGCCGGCGTCTCGCCGAGATCGACGAGGACATCGAGGAGGCGCTGACCATGGGGAACGACGAGCGGGCCGCACAGGCTGAGGCCGAACGTGACTTTCTGATCCGCGAGCTGGCCCACGCAGTCGGGCTCGGCGGTCGCGATCGGCGCGTAGGTTCAAACTCGGAACGCGCTAGAGCCAGCGTAACGCGGGCCGTCCACCACCCGATTGTCCGGATCCCGCAAGTACCATCCCTCGTTGGGTGAGCACCTCGACAGGGCCATCCGGACAGGCACCTACTGCGCTTACGAGCCGGATCCCCGGGCTCCAACGGTGTGGAAGCTATGAGACCTAGCGAGTCGTACGTATCCCGTATCTAGCGCGCATGAATGGCGATCGTCGAAGGAGTTTGCCAAGCGAGTAAGAGCGACGCAGGGTTTGTCTAGCGGAGGCAATGGAAGGCTACGACAACGAGGCGGACAGGCCCATAAACGCGCCGTAGCGGTCCGCCGCATTTTTAACAGCTTGCATCCCGCCTGAAGTTAACTCCTTAAACGCGTTTAGCTTTATTTCTACGCCGTTTTTCTTCGTTTCCCTTTTCCAAGTGCCGATTATTTTGCCCTCATGGATAACAACGGCCGTCAACGCATTTCCCATCAGGATCAGTCGTTCGAAAGTCCTTTCCTCGCCCAAGGCGCTTCTATCCCTGTACGCGATCGTATATTCATCGTAAATCGATAGGAGAAATGCCCGCAGCCGGTTTATATTTGGCGCTTCGATGCCGTGTGCGAACCAGTACGCTTTACCGTGGATAGTTTCGTTTACGAGCTCGGGCTTGATCATCTCCAAGCCGTTTTTTGCGTCTTTCGGGCCGAGACCGGACCACCAGGCGAAGTCCTGTACTTGGGCCGGACCGTGACTGGTGAAGTACAGCCGTGCGAGCTTAGCCAGCGCTTCATCGCGATCGAGTTGTGCGGCTTTCGGCGCACGTTCTTCGAGAAGGGCGTAGGTAAACTGCTTGCCCAGCCTGGGGCCACTACAGATCAAGCCCTCAAGCTCGGCGTGCATAACGATATAGGCGAGCCGCTGACCCTTGGCCGGAATGCTATCGCTTTCCAAACGCTTCCCGAGTTCGTCGCGGGTTAGAAAGGCATTGCCTTGCATGGAGTCGACGAATACGTCGTGACAGCGGACGAGCAGTTCGCCGTCCAGCTCCAGCCGGCGGTACATGTGAGAGTTGACGGCATGGACGCGCGGCGCTGTCAGGGCGACGAGCCAGCGGATATTCTCCGGAGCGACGAAATGCCAGGTTGGGCGCATGACATGAGTGCGGAGGACTGCTCCCTGGTTACACGCTTGCTCGATACTGACATCAGTAGCACCGGGGATGCGTAAGGCAAGCCCCCATTTCGCCATTGCGTAGTCCTGGGCCTGTACGGCGCCGTAATGGGCGACAACGTCGTGCGGGTTCGCGAAGGCTGGGGCGGTAAGATTCTGGTTTTGCAGTCTTAAAGCGGTTATATTCACAAAAACGCTTTCGTAAACAAAATTTCAGGCACCGCGAGCCCACGAGAAAGCTATGCCTGTATCCCAAGACTCGCAAATTACGTATTTTGGTGGATTAGTATCAACTGGAAAAGGAAAGAAGTAATAAGACGTATATTGTTCTCCTGGATATAGGTCGATAAGGAAATGTCCTCCCGACTCGTGTAAACGAGGGACGACCTCTAAATACTGCGGATTGCCGTAAGCGGTCAGCTTAGGCCCGAACCAGCGGCACAATCGGTCGCCAAAGTTTTCGATGGTTAGCCATATGCCCAAGCCATCTGATGTAAGCTCTTCATACTGGAAACACACTGCAATGAGACGACCTTTCGCGACGGAGCCGGCCGTTGCTCGCGCCTCATTGCCGACAGTATGATGGTTAATTCTGAATCTTGACTTTAAAAAGCCCGTAGACGATAAAACAAACTTGTTTCGTTTAAATCTTGCTCTGCCAGTCTGAAAACGCGCAAGGCCTTGCTTAATCGCAAAAGTACCGATACCGATCACTATGGTAGAAATTACAACTATGGCGACCCCGATTAAAACCGTCATTATCATCTAAACCGCTAGTTGCACCATAGTTGCGCCTTCGCCGCCGGCGTTGCGCTCGGCGGGGGCGAAGGTGCTGACGAGCGGGTGCTTGGATAGAAGCTGGCGCACTTGCTGACGCAGGACGCCGGTGCCGAGGCCATGAATGACGCGGATGCTCGGCGCGCCGGAACGGAAGGCGTCGTCGAGATAGGTGTCGAGGCGGGCGATCGCCTCGTCGGCGCGGAGGCCGCGGAGGTCGAGTTCGAGGGCGGGGATATATGTCGAGGGGATTCTGCCCCCTTCGACAAGCTCAGGGTGAGCGGAACTTGATCGGCTTCCTCCTGGGCGGCGGGTGGGGGTAACGGTGGATGAGCCAGGGGTCTGGAAGCGTTCGATACGGTCGAGAGGGACGCGGGTGCGGGCCAGGCCGAGCTGCACTTCGACTTCGCCATCGGTGGGAGCAGCGATAACGGTGCCGGGGTTAGCGATGCCGCGCAACCAGACGGTATCGCCGAGAGCAACCTCGCGCGGTCTCTCATCGCTGCGGCGATGCGGCTGGCGACGGCGTAGTGACGAGACTTTCTGGCCAGCGACGGTGATGTCAACCTTCGCCTCGGCTAGAGTAGTGCGATCGGCGCGATCCAGGCGACGCTGGGCGGCACGCAAGCGCTCCTTCGTCTCGGCGATCTCGTCCTCAAGTTCCTGTCGCGCTTGCGCAAGGATCGATTCGCGTTCGGCATCGAGACTGGCGATGCGCTCGGTGAGTCCGCTGCGGATCTCCTCAGCCTCGCGGCGGGCGAACTCCTCGGCGCGACGAGCGGCGACAGCTTCGTCGCGCTCCTGCTGGATGTCGGTGAGGAGACCAGACATGGCGATCTGCTCCGGCGACAGCGCCGCCTGCGCCCGGTCCAGGATGTCCTGCGGCATGCCAAGGCGGGCGGCGATGGCGAGCGCGTTGCTCTGCCCTGGCAGGCCGACGCGTACGCGATAAGTCGGCGAAAGGGTGTCGGGGTCGAACTCCATCGACGCGTTCATCACGCCTTCGGCGCCGTGGGCGAAGAGTTTCAGCTCGCCGTGGTGGGTCGTGGCCACGGTCAGCACTTTCGCCTCGAGCAGGTGCTGTAGGATCGCCTGTGCCAGCGCTGCGCCTTCGGCGGGGTCAGTGCCAGCGCCAAGTTCGTCGAGAAGGGCCAGGCTTTTGTCGTCAGCCTCGCTCATGACCTCGATGATGTTCGTCATATGAGAGCTGAAGGTCGAAAGCGACTGCTCGATGCTCTGCTCATCGCCGATGTCGGCGTAGATCCTTTCGAAGATGGCCAGGCGGCTGCCTTCTGCCGCGGGCACCGGCAGGCCGGCCTGGGCCATAAGCGAAAGCAGACCGACCGTTTTCAGGGCGACAGTCTTGCCGCCGGTGTTAGGACCGGTGAGCAGCAAGACGTTATACGCGCCGCCGACCGCGAGCGTTATGGGCACGACGTTAGCCCCGAGCAGCGGATGTTTAGCTTCGATCAGGCGCACTTCGCCCGGCGCTTCGGCGAGCCAGGACTGGTCGGCACCGTCGTACGGGAGGTCGTACGCACGTAACTCGCTGCCATAGCGGGCTTTCGCCATCGCGAGGTCGAGGTCGGCGGCGGCATTCACGGTCTCGACGATTTCGGGCGAAAAGCCACCGACCATCGCGCCGAGGCGGCGCAGGATGCGCTCCACCTCGTGTCGCTCCTGCGCCTGCAGCTCGCGCCACTGGTTGCCGAGGTCGACGGCGTCCATCGGCTCAACGAAGACGGTTGCGCCGCTGGAGGAAACATCGTGGACGATGCCGCGAACGCGACCGCGCATCTCCGCCTTGATGGGCACGACGTAGCGGCCGTCCCGTTGGGTAACGATCGGCTCCTGGAGCACATCTTTGCCCAGGTCCGAACCGAGGAACGACTGCATCCTCGACACCAAATTGGTGTGCGAACGCTCGATCTGGCGGCGGACCTCCCTAAGAAGAGGGCTGGCGGAATCGGCGACCTCACCTCGCGGCGTGATGGCCTTCGAAATTTCGTCCGCAATGTGCGAGAGGTCGGCGATGCGGCGGACAGTGGCAGTCAGCAGCGATAGTGTATCGTCGAAACGCAGGACTGTGTTCGCCGCCTGGCGCGCAGCGCGCAGAGTTATGGCGATATCGAGCAGCTCCAACGGCTCGATGATGCCACCGAGCGAGGCTTTGTGCGCGTGCGATCGGATGTCGCGGACGTCGCCGAGGCCGAGACCACCGCGCGAGTTTAGGAGCCGGCGCGCTTCGGCGGTCTCTCGTTGACGGTGGCCGACCTCAGCGAGCGCGATGGAGGGCCGCAGCGCGAGCGCTAGTTCACGGCCAGCGCTCGTCTCGGTGTGGCGCGCCAGACGTGCGAGAACCTTATCGAATCCGAGAGTGGTGAGGATCTTTTCGTTCAATAGCTACCTCTATTGTTATTATTATAGCTTGGCGACGTCTTGATATCCTTAGTCGATCAGTTTAGACTAGTTGTAGACTAGTTTAAGAGGGAAACATCTTGGAAAGTATAGGCGCATACGACGCAAAAACTCATTTACCCCGACTCCTAAAGCGGGTGGCTGAGGGGGAGACGATCGTCATCACCAAGCACGGAGCGCCTGTGGCGGTGCTCGCCCCCTACTCTTCTTCGGAACGCCCCGATCCTAAAGCAGCAATTGACGCAATACGGGCTTATCGCCAAGGAATGAAATTGGAAGGCGTGTCGATCCGTGAGCTTATCGAGGAAGGCCGACTTTAGTGGCGTTTGTGTTAGACGCGTCAGTAACGCTGTCCTGGTGCTTTGCTAACCAGACAAACGATTACACCGAACAGGTCTTCGACAGTTTGAGGGATACACCGGCTGTGGTGCCGACAATATGGCCGCTTGAGGTAGCTAACGTTTTGCTTCTGGCCGAACGGCGCAGGCAAATAACCGAAGCGCAAACCACCCACCAAATGCAGTGGTTATCGACCCTACCCATTACAGTGGATTCTGAAGGGATAGCGGGAACATTAAGTTCGGTGGCGGCGCTGAGCCGTGAGCACGGGCTTTCTGCATATGATGCCAGTTATCTTGAACTCGCGATGCGCCTTGGCCTGGCGTTAGCTACTCAGGACCAGCGGTTGCGAGCGGCCGCTGTACGCGCTGGTGTAGCGGATGTGGGGTGAGGTTGAAAATAAGCAGGCGCCCTTCGACAGATATAGAGCCACATTCGAGGCGCTGAGGAAATCTAGCCTCCTTGAAATTGCGTCGGAAGATACTGCCAACGATCTCTTAACTCGATTATTAACCGAGAACCACGTTCCCTGATATCGACGTGCCTTAATTTGGCGGTTTGACCTATCGGAATTAGGTTTTCAATAAGTGATGCATCATCAAAGGTAGTCCAGAATACTAAGCCCTTAATTAAACGCTCGGCACGTTTCCTGGACTCGTAATCAGGCCGACTAAGTTCATCAAGAAGTGTATTAAGCATAGCGATTCCATCACTTGACTTACTTTCGGCTATTAGACGATCAACAGCGGTTACTATGTCATTTCTCTGTTGCTCACCTAAAGCAGGATTTCGATGTACCCTGCCGCTCACTTCACGGAGTATATTGACAGGATGGTACAACTGCTCTATTTTGATCTGCCTTCTAGCTGCCATTGAATCGCTAAAGTTATATACCAACCTGCGCGAAATGCCAATTCCAGAGATAACGGCAGCTTCAACCTGATCAATTAAATCTTCCCGTGCAAGCCGTAACCGCTCACGTCTCGCGCTTGCTCCGCGGATAGTTGACAAAATACTCCATGGGTTTAAGACAAGAAAGACAATCGCCGGCAGGAGTGCTGGCCAATTTTCACCCCAGTAATCGGTGAATGAGACTAAGAAGATTGCATCCATGGTGGATTCGCCGATATTATTATAGCCTGCTTGCTTATCTTCTAATTGGAGGCGTATTGTGGCCTTTCGCACAACGCATGTATTGGTTTTCGTTTCGGATGTCGAGGCGTCCGTACGGTTCTACCGGGATGTCGTTGGGATGGAGGGCGTTCGCACGGCGGCGGAGTTCCCGGAGTACGCAGAGCTGCCGACCGATGGCGCTACGGTGGCTTTGATGCGCCCGCCGGACGAGTGGGTCGAAGGGATGCAGTCGATCGGCCGGCTGACCGGGATCGTGCTGACGGTGCCGAAGCTGGGGGAGCTTTACGAGAGGTTATCAGCGAAGGGCGTGCAGTTCAGCCGGCCGCCGGAGCGCGAGTTCTGGAGCGGACTGATGACATCGTTCTACGATCCGGACGGCAACGAGATTTCGTTGCTGGATGAGGAATCGACAGTATAGACATACTCTTGTCTTTGAAAACGCGGATGAGCCCTAGCGATGCCAAGTTATGCTTCAACTTCTGTAGTTTGCAGTGGGACTGTTCCATCCTGATCTTCTTCGCGATCCTCGAATAAACCTAAATATAAAGTGTATCGATAAACGCGGTTCCGCTGGCCTCCAGTAATTTCATCAAGCAGGCCTAGGCGCTGAAATTGCTCTACTAGGCTTCTAGCGGTCACAAACGCAATGTCCAACTCGTTCTTGACGAGGCCAATGTTGACGAGAGGACGCTCGAAGAGTAGGTCTAGCAAGCGTAATGCATTCATAGCATGGCCACCTTTTTGAAGCAAAGTCCGGTGCTGCTCGCGGAGTTCAACAATAGACCGAGCAGTAATAGCAGCTTCATCTGCCGTTACAGCCACTCCTTCCAGAAAAAACCTAAGCCATCCCTCCCAATCGCCCTGCTGTCGAACCGCCATTAGGCTTTCATAGTAATCTCTACGATTTCTCTTAAGGTAGTGGCTTAAATAGAGCAAAGGTCGATGTAGCGCTTGTCGATTAACCAGAATAAAGGTAATTAGGAGACGGCCCACTCGCCCGTTGCCGTCGAGGAAAGGGTGAATCGTCTCGAATTGGGCGTGGGCGAGTCCACAATGTATTAGAAGCGGCATGCTGTTGTCTTCATGTAGGAACTTCTCGAAATTATCGAGCGCTCTGTGCATATCGACATGTGGAGGCGGAACAAATGTAGCTCTGGATAACGGAGTATTACCTTGCCCAATCCAATTCTGAGAAGATCTAAACTCTCCCGGATGTCGTTCATCCCCTCTAGTTCCAAGCAAGAGCTTTTCATGAATCTCACGGATCAGCCGCAAGGAAAGGGGCAAAGATGTTAAGCGTTCCAAACCGTAATTCATTGCCCCAACATAGTTAACCACCTCTTTAATATCTTGAGGTAGTTCGTAGCCTTTAGCATCTAACTCAAATGCAAGGACATCGTCTAAAGTGCTTTGCGTGCCTTCAATTTGCGAGCTTAATACGGCTTCTCGACGAACGTACATAGCTACAAAGAGGTCAGGGTTGGGCAATATTTGAGTTACGCCGTCTAGTCTTCCTAAAGCTTGGTCAGCCCGCGATAGGAGAGCGATAAGGTTAGAGTCGAAGTTAACGGCAGGGTCAGGTGGCAGTGATGCCGGTACGAATGCTCTATAGCCCGTCGGTTGTTTTACAAAACGCCCAGCTCTTGTAGTAAGAAGTGCCATTGGTCATCCTTATTTTGCTACCGTAAAATAAGCAGATGAAAACTACATGTCTTATTTTAATAAAAGCAATATTTTAAAACAAGTCGTACCTAGCTCCGCTGTAAGGAAAGGGCCGATTTCACAACTGCGATAAGCGCGGCGTCTTCGCGGGGGTGGACGGTGCGGGGGTCGAGGAGGAGGACGTCGCGTTCGATACGGCCGATGACAGCCGGTTCGTTAAGACGAAAGCGACGCGCGAGTTCGGTGATGTCGATGCCCTCTGACTGCGGAATGGCGAGAAGCCAAGTAGGTAGGCTCTCCTCCGGCAGGCTGCCACCACCGACCATCGAGCGGCCGGGCGCCATACTTGCGGGTGGGCCTACGGCGCGCATCCAGCGCCGAGCCCTGCGCCACAGATCCTCCTCTTTGAGCGATACCATTCGCCAGACGGGCAGTTTCGCAAGCGCCTCGCCGCGCAGGTAGTGCATAAGCGTTGCAGATAGGCCGGCGATGGTCGCTTTGTCGAGTCGCAACGCCCGCGCCAGCGGGTGGCGTCGTAATTGCTGGATGAGGTCACGCCTGCCGACGATGATGCCTGCCTGCGGGCCGCCGAGGAGCTTGTCGCTGGAGAAGAAGACGAGATCTGCTCCGGCCTGTACGCTCTCCTGTACCATTGGCTCGCGAGCCAGGCCGAACTGTGACGTATCGATCAGGCTGCCGCTGCCGAGATCGTCGAAGAGCGGAAGGCCGCGCTCATGTGCGAGCGCAGCCATCTCGGCTAGCGAAGGTGACTCCGTGAAGCCGACGATGCGGAAGTTGCTGGCGTGGACGCGCATGATTGCGGCGCTGTTTGCACCAATGGCATCTTCGTAATCACGGAGGTAGGTACGATTCGTCGTGCCGACCTCCACCAGATGCACCCCGCTCTGCCGCATGACATCCGGGATGCGAAAGCCGCCTCCGATCTCGACGGCCTGGCCGCGGGAGATGACTACCTCTGCGCCTTGCGCCAGCGCCGACAGACCAAGCAGCAAGGCGGCGGCGTTATTGTTGACGGCCATTGCCGCTTCGGCGCCAGTGATCCGGCACAGGAGATTTTCGAGATGCGCATAGCGAGAGCCGCGCTCGCCAGCATCGAGGTCGAATTCGAGGTTGCTGTAGCCGCGGGAGACCGCAGCCATCGCGGAGACGGTTTCGTCGGAAAGCGGCGCGCGACCGAGGTTCGTCTGGATGATGACACCGGTAGCGTTGATGACGGGCCGGAGAGTGGGCCGAAGAATGGTTTGGGCGCGCCGCTCCACTCCTTCGACCAGATCGTTCAGAGTTGGAGGAGGCCTGCCGGTGGCAATAGCTTGTCTGGCGTCCCCCAATTCGTCGCGTATAAGATCGACGAGCGCCATCTGGCCATACAGGTCGCACGTCTTTTTTAAGCGCTCGTCGCTAAGAAGGCGGTCGACGCTGGGGAGCGTGCGGTAAGGGTTTGCCACTTCAATGCAGATGTAAACGTACCAGCTTGATCCTGTCAACGGATGGAGTAACAGATTAACGAATATGTTGCCGCAAAAGCATCCGTTAATAAGAGCGGGTCTCACCCCAAACCCCCTTCGACAGGCTCAGGGCAGGCTCTCAGGGGTTTAAGGTAACCTATGGGTTAATTTATAAAATAGTTCAGGCACCCCTAATACCCCGCCCCTTCGACTACGCTCAGGGCAGGCTCCGGGCTTCGCCCTCTGGACCCCAAGAGTACGCAGGATAGCCTTGACCTGTGTTATGCGTTCACATATGATCGGAGCAGCTACTTATGCAGAGGAGGATGTTGGTGAATTTACGTATCCCCGGCCCTACGCCGTGCCCCCCCGAGGTCTTGCAGGCGATGTCACATGAGATGATAAATACCGCGGACCCGAATTCGCGGAGATGATCGGCCGGATCACGTCCCGGCTACAGGACTTCTTCGCCACAAAAAACGACCTGCTTATCCTGACCACGTCCGGAAGCGGTGGCATGGAGGCAGCGGTCGTAAACACACTGTCGCCCGGCGATAAGGTGCTGGCGGTGTCTATCGGCTCCTTCGGCGATCGCTTTGCTGAGATCGCGAAGATATATGGGGCAGACGTACAAAAGTTGTCCTTCGAGTGGGGAACAGCAGCCGATCCTGATGAGATACGTAAGGCACTATCTGCGGACTCCTTCAAGGCCGTCCTGGTCACTCACAACGAGACATCCACCGGCATCACCAATGACCTCGCGGCTATCGCCAAAGCCGTACACGAATTCGACCCTTCGACACGCTCAGGACAAGGTGTGCTTCTGATCGTCGATGCAGTGAGCAGCATGGGGTCGATGCCGGTAGAGACGGATGCTTGGGGTTTAGATGTCGTAGTTAGCGGCTCGCAGAAGGGCTGGATGGTCCCGCCCGGCCTGGCGATGGTCGCTATGAGCCAGAAGGCGTGGGAGGCAAGCGCGCAGGCCACCATGCCGCGCTTTTACTTCGATCTCGCCCGGGCGAAGGACTTTCTGAAGAGGGGCCAGACTCCTTGGACACCCGCCGTTTCCCTCTTCTACGGCATGGATATGGCGTTGGAGACACTTGCCCGCGATGGCAAAGAGGCCGTTTTCGAGCGCCACCGGCAGTTCGGCCAGCAGACTCGCGACGGTGTGAAGGCGATGGGCCTGCGCCTCTTCGCCGACGAGCGCTACGCTTCAAACACGGTGACGGCGGTCCGGACGCCGGATGGGGTGGAGGCGAACCAACTACGGCGGTTGGTGCAGCAGGACTTCAACGTTGTGCTGGCGGAGGGACAGGGCAAGCTCGCCGGCAACGTCTTCCGTATTGGCCATCTGGGATACTGTAGCGAAAAGGACATCGACGACACGCTCCTAGCGTTACGAGAGACGTTCGCGAAACTGGGACATCCTGTCCCGATAGGGTAGATTTTACGGTCTGAAAACAATCTTCTTTTTGAGCCTGACCTACCAGTCAGGCTCAAAGAGTATATATTCTTACCAAGCGATCTCACGTTTCCAAAACCGATCGCTATCGTTCTTTCGTAGCTCTAATTCAGAAAGGAGTTGATCGTGAAGAACCTGCTTAAAGTAAGCGCAATCCTAGTTATCGTCCTCGCCTTGGCGTCCATTGGAGGCGCCTATACATTAGCAGCGCCAGGCGACAGCTTCGTCGTGCTAAAGAGCGATCTTAGCGGAAACAACGAGGTAGAACCGGTTGAGACGAACGCAGACGGCGTATTTTTAGCTGGGCTCAACGCACAACGCACTGGCTTGGACTTCATTCTGAATACACGAAATATTGAGGGCGTCATAATGGCGCACATCCACTGCGGGCCTGCAGGCGAAAACGGGCCGGTTGTAGCCTGGCTGTTCGGCGAAGGTATGGAACAGAGCGGAGAACTGCCCTCGCCGCCTCCTAGCTCTCCCCTTCCGCCACCAGGCATAGACGTCAACGGGATGCTCTCCTTCGGCCGATTGACCGAGGAAAACCTCATCAGTTCAACGCCGTGCGGTGGAAGTTTCGAGGCGTTCGCCGACGCGCTAACCAGTGGGAACGCATACGTGAACGTGCACACGGTAGACCACCCAGGCGGCGAGATTCGCGGGCAAACGGGAGTTTACCTCGAAGCCGATGTGCCCGAGCTTGAGTCGTTCCTCACGGGTTTCCAAGAAGTACCGCCTGTAGAGAGTGAGGCTTTCGGCTTAGGCATCAGTTTCTTTAACACGGGTCGAACGGAGCTGTTCTTCTTGATAGCAAACTTCACCCCCATCGCCGATGTAATGATGGCCCACATCCACTGCGGGCCAGTGGGCGAAAACAGCGATGTAGCAGCTTTCCTCTTCGGCGGTGATATGGCGCCCGGAGATGAGCTGCCTTCACCACCGCCCAGCACACCGCTATCCGAGACGGTAGACCTATCGGTGCCGTCTCTCATCTCTTACGGAATATTGACTGAGGATAACCTCACCGGCGCAGAGCCTTGCGGTACCAGTTTCAGCGAATTCGTAGAGGCAATGTACAGCGGTGAAACGTACATCAACGTGCACACAACGGAGCATCCGTCCGGCGAGATACGTGGGCAGATCGCACCGTGGGTGCCAGTGGAAGCCGGGTGGAACATCGTACCGTGGTACCTCACGGTCTGCGTCTCGGCAGAAGATGCCTTCGCTCAGTTCGCATTTGAAGGAGAGAGTCAGCTTAACGTTGCCTGGAAGTACAACGCGGAAATCCAGGCGTTCGACGAATCGTACGATCCTAATGTGCCACCGGCCCTTAATTCGATGACACAGATCTGTCCAGGCGACGTGGTCTTCCTCAACATGAACGAGTTTTCCGACTGGCTGCAAGCTCCGCTCGCTTTCGAGTAGGGATGAACGCAAGTCACGTGCGAGGTAAATAGTCTGGTTAAGCTTAGAGGGGTCGTAGTACTACTAGCGCTGGCGGGCTTTTGCCGCCAGCGCTTCCGCTGACCCCGAGGATAGTCCCGTTATCATACGGGCGCAGCTTAGCGGCGCGAACCAAGTGCCGCCTGTCGCCACTGACGCCGACGGCGTTTTCCTAGCAACGCTGAACGCGGCAAAAACAGAGCTAGCTTACGTTATAAACGTTCGCAACGCAGAGGGCGTTGTTATGGCGCACGTCCACTGCGGCCCAGAGGTCGAGGATAGCCCGGCAGTAGCATTCATACACGGGCAAGGGATGGTGCCGGGCGAGGAGTTGTTCTTTCCCCCCGCCTGACGGCCCTGTGTTACCGCCCGGCTTCGTAGTCAACGGCGTCCTCGCACAGGGAACTCTAAGCGCACGTAATATGAACGGAGCGGAGCCGTGCGGCACGAGCTTCGAAGTATTTGTAGAGGCGCTGTTAACGGGGAACGCTTACATCGACGTGCATACGGTGCCCTACATGTCAGGCGAGGTCCGGGGCCAGACCGAAGTGTACGCGGAGTTCACTGAACCTAAGCTGGCGGCTTTCTTGTGCCATGGTTGTGACGCACCGGAGGAAACCACCGTTTTGGGCAACTTCTCAGGCTTCCTTAATTCAGACCACACGCAGTTAACCTACACACTCCGCACGCTGACCAGCGTCGAAGGCGTAACCCAGGCGCGCATTCACTGCGGCGCCTACGGCGAAGATGGGCCTGTGGCGGCCATACTCTTCGGCGATGGCATTGACGTCGGCGACGAGCTGCTATCGCCGTTGCCCGAAGATCCGCTGGCAGCGCCCGGAGTAAACGTCTTTGGCTCCGCGCTGCTCTCCTACGGCCAGCTCACCGAAGACCATCTAACTGGAGCAGCGTCGTGTGGCAGTAGCTTGGCCGACCTCGCCGAGGAGTTACTTAGTGGCAACGCCTACGTCTCTATCGAGACCTCTAGAGGTGAGGTACAGGGGCAGGTCGGCACGGTGGCAACACTTTTTAAAGGATGGAACTTCGTCACTTGGCAATACTCACAGTGTCTTCCAATTGAACAGGCTTTAGCCCAACTGCTGTCCGAAGGTATACTAAACGTAGCGTGGACTTTTAACGCTCCGTCGCAAATGTTCGACGGCTCGTATGACCCTAATGCGCCTCCGAGTCTGAACACACTAACGCAAGTGTGTCCCGGCGAAATACTAATGTTGAGCGTAGAAGATTCCACCGACTGGGTGCAATTACCCGTAGCGCTGCCGTAAGGAGAAAAGCAAAAGTTTATGCAGCCGAAGATATTAGTCTGCGATCCGATAGCGCAAGAGGGCATCGAGGCGCTCCAACCGCATGCAGAGGTCGATATCCGGCGGGGCCTTTCGCCGGAGGAACTGCAGCGTACCATCGGCGAGTACCACGCGGTGATCGTCCGTAGCGAGACACGTATCGATGCGCGAGCTATCGAGGCCGGCTACAACCTTCAAGTGATCGCCCGGGCAGGCGTTGGCGTCGATAACATCGATATAGATACTGCGACCGAGCGCGGCATCATCGTGGTCAACGCGCCGACCGGGAACACGATCTCGGCGGCGGAGCATACGATCGCCCTCATGCTAGCGATGGCGCGCAACGTCTCTCAGGCAGATGCCTCGTTGAAGGCGGGCGCTTGGGAACGCAGCCGCTTCACCGGCGTGGAGCTTATGGGCAAGACGCTGGGAATTGTCGGCCTGGGCCAGGTTGGCAGCGAAGTTGCCCGCAGGGCGCGGGCGATGGAGATGCGGCTGATCGCTTACGACCCATTCGTGCCCGAGGACCGCGCGCGAATGCTCGGCACGGAGATGGTGACGTTCGAATCGCTGTTGAGCGAGTCAGACTTCATAACGCTGCACACGCCTTTGACCGAAGGCACGAAACATCTGATCGGCGAACGAGAGATACGTACAATGAAATCTACCACGCGCCTCATCAATGTTGCGCGCGGGGGACTAATCGATGAGGAAGCGTTGCTAAACGCAGTGGAAGACGGTAGGCTGGCCGGCGCGGCGGTAGACGTATTCACACAAGAGCCGACGACCGATAACGTTCTTTTCAAGAGCGACAAGATCTTGGTAACCCCCCACCTGGGCGCGTCGACTACGGAGGCCCAGGAGAGGGTAGCGGTAGACGTAGCAGTGCAGGTCATCGCGGCGCTTAAGGGCGAGCCTGTACGCTATGCGGTGAACGCGCCGCTCATACCACCGGAGACGCTATCTTTCTTGGCACCGCATATGCAGGTGGCGACGAAGGCGGCGCTGGTGGCGACGCAGCTCTGCGAAGGGCAGATCGGTGAGATACAGATCACGTACGCCGGAGATGTCGCCGCTTACGATACGACGCCTCTGAGGGCAGCGGCCATCCGCGGGCTGATGCGCCCGATAAGCGAAGAGATGGTGAACATGGTCAACGCCGATCTGGTCGCAGCGCGACGAGGTTTACGCATCAGCGAACAAAGAGGGCCATCGCACGATCTTTATAACGATCTGATAACTGTCCACATTAAAACTAGCGCGGCCCGGTTTACTGTATCGGGTACGCAAGCCCACGATGGCCCCCACATTGTGGCGATCGATGAGTTCACGGTAGATGTGCCGCCCGGCGAAGGCTATCTTCTGCTCTGCGACAACCGCGACCAGCCCGGGATGATCGGCGCGGTGGGGACGCTCGTCGGCAGCTTCGACGTGAACATCAGCTTCATGAACGTGGGCCGCCAAGAGCGCCGCGGCCACGCGCTTATGGTGCTGACGCTGGACGAGGCGTTGACGCCGGAACAGTTAGACCAGGTGCGCAAGATCCCCAACATCTACTCCGTCAAGCTCGTGCGGCTGTAAGGAAGCAACGCTTCCCCAAAGACCCGTGCCCCTGACACAGGGCATGACATTGTCATACGGAATGTCGCAGCTTTCTTGTATTTTTATACTCATTTTTGCTATGACAATGATGACAATGTCGTAGACATTGTCATCATTGTCATGCCTAGATGGGACGTTCACTTCAACCCAAGGGTTAACGTTAACGAGCCTGAAATAATCACGCTCGTAGAGCGCAGTCACGCCCTAGCCGCTGTCATTAAAGGGATTCCCTTGACGCCACGCGTGCAAAACCAAATCGCCCGGCTCAATATTATAAGGGCAGTCCAAGGCACTACCGGTATTGAGGGAACCGAACTATCCGAGGATGAGGTGGAGCGTATCATCGCCTCGCCAGCGAGCAAGCCGGTATTGTCCAGAGGCAGAAGCCGCGAAGAGCAAGAGGTACGCAACGCCGACGAATTAATGCACTTTATCGCTGATCTCCTGGCAAGGAAGCCGGATACAGTACTCAGCGAGGAACTCGTAAGAAAATTTCACGAGATTACAACACAAAAGATAGACTACTCGAATAACGAGTCAGGGCACTATCGCAATCACGGAGTCACGGCGGGCGGTTATAGTGCACTGCCCGCAGCTTCCGTTCCACAACTAATGCAACAGTTTACGCAGTGGTTTAATTCCGGCGAGCGAACGCTTTGGGATCCGATAGTTCGCGCTGTAGTCGCTCACTTCTATGTGGTCAGTATCCATCCGTTTGGCGATGGCAATGGGCGTACCTCACGAGGAGTTGAAAGCTTCTTGTTGTTTAAGGCTGATGTTAACTCTCGCGGTTTCTATTCTCTCGCTAATTATTACTATCGGAATAGATCGGAGTATGTGCGCCTTTTGGATTATGTGAGGTTTGAATCGGAAGGGATCTTACGCCATTCGTAAAATTTGCCCTGAAAGGGCTGACGGAAGAGCTTAAGGCGGTGCACGAGGAAATCCTTGACCAAGTCCGATTGATTGCATACAGAGATCTAGCGCGAGAGGTGCTGCAGAGTACCGGCCGATTGGGCTCTAGCGCCGGAGAGAGGATGTTCCTTTTCCTACTCGGACTACACGAGGAGCCGGTATCAATAAGAGCTTTGAGGAATGGGGAAATTCCGTTGGCTCGTTATTATCGTAATGTCACCTCTAGAACACTCGCACGCGATATAGCATTCTTACGGGAAAACGGTCTTATCATTACAGACAACGACGAACTCAGAGCTAACTTAGAATTGCTGACTCTATACACTGCGCCCTCTGAACTGACGCTTAAGAAGCCACGATCATCTCCTAAGCGAAAGCGCTCCGGAGTTTAATGATTACGCCCAATTGGATCCCCGTGACGTAAATGACTTATCGAGCCGTAGTCTTTGACTTAATGGATACGCTGGTGAGCAACTGCTCCGAGGAGCAGTTCGAGCAGTCGCGCCGCGATATGGCGGCTATCCTTTCGCTGCCGTTCGAAGAATTTCAACGGTTGTGGCAGGCGACGAACGACCGGCGAAACATCGGCACCGAGGCCACGATGGAGACGCACCTAGCTTATCTCTGCTCCGAGCTAGGCTTCACTGGGCACGCTGAAAAGCTGGTGGAGGCCGCGCTTTTAAGAAGCGAACTGGAACAGCAGTCGTTTGCTGTGCCCCGCGAAGGGACAGTCGAGACTCTGGTAAGGCTAAAGGAACTCGGCTACAAAATTGCCGTCGTCAGCAACTGTTATCAGCACATCCCCGCGTTGTTTCGCGGTTCGCCATTAGCCTCGCTGGTAGACCAAGCGATCTTCTCGTGCGAAGTGGGCCTGAAGAAGCCGGACGCGCGGATCTACCAGCTCGCGTGCGAGAGGCTCGGCGTGACGCCTAAGGAGTGCCTGTACGTGGGCGATGGCGAAAGCGACGAACTGCGAGGCGCGGCGAAAACAGGCATGACGCCGGTGCTGCTGAGGTCGCCGCTGAGCAACCCGAACATTGTACGGCCAGGAATCGAGGGCTGGAAGGGGCCTGCGGTTACGGAATTAAGAGAGCTGCTGAATCTCGATATTCTTAAGTTGTAACGTTCGCTCACTTCAATTACTCTAATACCGTAGAAACCCTACGCATTTTGGAGGTATTGCTATGCAAGACCCTAACCTCACAACTACGGATTTGCAGGTATGGGAGTACGTCTCGCGTGGGCTTACCAATAAACAGATAGCCGAAAGGCTCCACGTAAGCCAGCCGCCCGCCCGCTACCACGTTAGCAAGCTTCTCAACACATTTGGCGTCAGCAAAAGGACCCAGCTTGCGACCCTCTGGGCTGTACGGTATGGGCAGCCGGAGCCATCGTGATAAGACAAAGATCTGTAAATGCTTCCAAAATTTATACACTTGTAGTAGTTACGTTCAAATAGCCAGCGTAGTATAGTAGTATATATGATGAAATCGCCAGTTTTATTTAACCAGAAGCAGATTATCACTGCAGCCGCGATTATCGGCCTTACCGGAGTGTTAGTTGCTGTTGGTTTCAGTACTTCCTTAGCACAGGCGAAATGTGATCCACAACGAGCGGATACAACAGGGAACTACTTTGACGGCTGGGAGTACGGAGCTTCGTACGTTGGAGGCGTTTCCGCGCAGATTTATGAGTATTCTCCATGGGTTCACGCAGAACCCTCTCTTACCAGATGGTCGTCTTCTTGGGTAATGGTAAATTGGCCGGTGGATCTACTGGCAGGTCATACGCACAAATTGGTTGGGTCGAGTACGCTCATGGCGTAAGAGACAGTTTTGTTCAAGTGCGTCACGCAGATGGCTCTCTTTTTACTAGATTCATGAACGATCCCGCCCCAGTCGGAAGTTATCCAGTATATACCGTTCTATATAACAATACCGTGGGATACTTTACCTTCTTCCGCGATAACTTTCAGTTTCACAATGGGACAACATATGCTGATTTTGTTCCTACATACGGCACGATTGCGGGCGAGATAAATTCTTTAGCAAACCAAATGCCCGGAGCTTATACAACCGATTGGGAAGGTTATTTCGATTCATACATTTGGGTTGGTGGTAGTTGGCAATCATTCTCCTTCCCGATAGCAACCTCAATCAACAGCAATAGCAGTCTTTTTGGACAGCAAGCTGCATCTTTCTTGCAAGCATACATATGGGATTGGGCGTGTTAATTATGCTAAATTACTTGAGCCTAAGACGAACTCGAAGTGCACTGGTAGCCCTAATGGCGATAGTGGCTACTGTAATAGCGTTTGTTCTTTTTAGTGGACAATCGCCTCCACAAACGCAAGAACAACTAGATCTGCAACGCGTTCCTGCTGAACAGCTAGAGCTTAACGGGATCGTTCTTCATGAACCAGCGCCTGATACGTCGCCGGCCATCACCAGAGAGAATGCTGAGGCACTAGCACGTGAGGCTGTTCGCCAACCCGTGACCGTTGAAGAAACTCACTTAGCCGTTTTAACTGATACCAGTATGAGTGACAGAGAAACGTCTGAACTGCTGGTGGAAGATCGGCTAGCGTGGGTGGTGAGCTTTAACCCAGATGGATACCTGATTACGCCGGGTGATGTTCCTGCTGATTATCTGGTCACATTTATCGATGCTATAACTGGGGATGCGTTGTTCACTATAACCGCTCAGCTTCCAGACGGCTATGTTCCTCCTGAGAGTCCTCCCGATCCCGTCAATCCCGTGGAGTCTCCGCCGGATGGACCTCCCGGCTTGCCTCCATCAATTCCATAAAAACAAGCCTTTCAGTTCCCATCTCAATGCTCCGCTTTTAATACGAGCGGAGCATGATCTTAATCCCGACGAATCCGAGCCCAGGTTCAGCAACGTTACGAATTGATGCGTACGTCTCTTCACACGACGCGGCATGGCCAGGGGCCGCCGCTGGTGCTCTGCCACGGCGGCCCAGGCATGGCCAGCGACTACCTCGACGCGCTGGCGGGCCTCTTGGGCGATCTGGTCACGGTCTACCGCTACGATCAGCGCGGCTGCGGGCAGTCCGAGCGCAAACCACCGTACGACATTCCCACCTACCTAGCCGACCTCGAAGGGTTGCGCAGCTACTGGGGCGTAGAACGGTGGCTCGTCGCCGGCCATTCGTGGGGCGCGACGCTTGCGCTGCTCTACGCCCTCGAATACCCGGAGCGCACGCACGGCCTGCTTTACCTCGCCGGCACTGGCATTACGATGGACTGGCAGAACGAATATCGCGCCAACCGCACTGCCCGACTTGCGCCGGAGATACGAGAGCGGGCGAGGATCCTGCGAGAGCGCCAGAATACAGTCGATGGGGACGAGGCCGACCGCATCCGGCAAGAGTACGCCCGCCTGATCTGGCCGACAGACTTCGCGGATACTCAAAACGTTCCGCCTTACGAGGAGCACTCAATAAGTGTTGAGGTGAACGTGAAGCTCAACGATGATTGGAGGCGACTGGTCTCCGACCGCCAGCTAAGCGCCCGCGTCTCTGACCTTATGACTCCGGCATTAATACTGCACGGCGAAGGCGACCCAAGACCCGCCTGGCCTGCCCGGCAACTAGCGGAACTAATCACGAACGCCCGCTTCGAGCTTATAGCAGGGGCTGGACATATGCCGTGGCACGAGCAGCCAGGACAACTAAGAGAGCATATCCAGCGCTTCATGCGTTCTTTGGACTAGGGGTGTTGACAGCGAAGCCTAGATGCTTCGCGGAGTTTATCCTGAGTCTACCGAAGGGTTCAGCAGGGCAGCTTAACTCCGCTCATGGTACGCTATAAGGCCTTCGATACATTCTGTATCGAAGGCCTTATACAACTTCTTTTTCGAAACGTTAGGGCAGGTAATTCAGCGGGTTCATCCTGATACCGCTCCTTCGTACTTCGAAGTGGAGATGCTCGCCGAAGCAGAGGCCGGTACAGCCTGTGTTGCCGATTGTCTGTCCCTGCGATACGGACTGCCCGGGCGATACGGAAGCGGACGACAGGTGCGCGTAGACCGTCTCCAGGCCACCGTCATGAGCGATGACGATGTGATTGCCGAGCCCGCCGCCGTAGCCGTAGCTGACGGCCGTAACTCGGCCACTAGCCACCGCGAGCACGGGCCGAGCGTGGGTTCCAGGGTGAGCGATATCGATGCCGCCGTGGGTGCCGATGCTGCGAGACAGGCCGAAGCCATCGGTTATACGTCCGCTGGTAGGCCATATAAAGCCGCTGGACGATGCTGGGCTACTGCTACCCTGCGAAGCTGACGCTCTGTTGCCATCGTTGTAGGCGAGATACTCGTCGGCCGACCATCCCTGGCCGCTTAGCTTCCACCACCAGTAGCCGCCTGCGTATACAGGGCCGTCGACGATGGTGCTCGCGAAGCCATCCGGCAAGCACTTATTGACGCCCCCCATCGGGCTGGAGCGCGTGTTAAGACAGCCGCCCGCAGAGATCACAACGGGATGCCCAACGGAGAGGCGACCGTTATAAGCGAGCGTCGCTTGAGGCTGGGGGGCGGGAGGCGCAGGCTGCTCTATCGTTTGGACTATTGGCGTCTGGACTGCTGGGGTGGCGCTTTGTGCCGCCTCGCGGTAAGCAAGGTAGTCGTCCACGGACCAGTTGCCGTTGGTCAGCTGCCACCACCAGTAGCCATTGGCGTATTCCGGGCCGGCCACTATCTTGCTGGCTAGGCCGTCCTGCAAACAACCGGCGATCTCGCCGCCAGGGGTCAGGCGCTCGTTCAAACAACCACCGCCGGCGGACGCCTGGACCGGGTATCCTATGGTCAAACGACCGTTATAAACAGGGGTGGAGATGGCCGGAGCGGGCTGCGGCTCGGCCGAGGCAGTCGCCAAGGCCAGCGTAGCTGTATTAAAGGTTGGCGTAACAGGTGTATTACTCGCAGGCATAACTGGGGTATTACCGACCGGACTTTCATTGGCCGGCGGTTGGGCCCTCGGCACTGGCCGAGCTCCGGGCAGCAGAAGCACTGCATCGTCGCTAAGATCATCGGCGTCGCTGATCCGATTTCCTTCGAATACTACCACCGCGCCAAGGTCTATACCGTGGGCTTGCGCTATCGAAAGAAGTGTATCGCCGGGCTGAACATCGTAGATCAGACCTTCAAAGGTGGGAACCCTTAGCGTCGCCCCGGGGGCCAGGCTATCCCGATCAGCCTGCAACGCTTGGTTATTCTGTACCAGGGCTTCTACGCTCACCCCAAAACGTGTCGCGATAGCCGTTAGCGTATCGCCTGACGCCACGGTATAGTCACTGAACGGCTCCCTGGGTTGTGCCACTTCGACAGGGCTGGATTCTGCTTCATTGGATTGAGAGGATACGAGCGCCTCCTCTGCCGCGGAGGATTCGCTGGACATAGCGTTTGGCTGAACGGAAGAAGATTGGGGAGCAGCTTCTGGGCTTTGGGCTGGCTGTTGGGTCTGAGTTACCAGATCGCTTGTGGACAAGTTTTCGCCGGAAAGGTTCTGACGGCTTCCTGTGTCGATGTCCGAAGGTGACGAGGAAACGTTATTTACTGACGCCACGTTGGGTGTGTTAACGGAAGTGGGTTCAGCGTTTTCGCCGGAAAGGTTCTGACGGCTTCCTGTATCGATGTCCGAAGGTGACGAGGAAACGTTATTTACTGACGCCACGTTGGGTGTGTTAACGGAAGTGGGTTCAGCGTTTTCGCTGGCACGTCCGGAAAACGTCCACGTCGCAAAGGCCGAGAAGAGGGATAAAGCGAGTATCAGGCTGGGAAGGAGATATACGCGGTTCAACCTTAACGGGCTGACCACGCGGCGCCATGGTGGGACTCCACTCATCGGGGCGCTTACGCGCCGTCGGCCTAGTCCGTATTCTCTCCTCATCCCTAAACCTCCATTTACCGGGTGGTCGACAGTTGTTGTGCCTCCTGGCACAAATAAACCTCGGTCATTATAAACGGCACAAGGGGCTTGTCAACCCTTTGTACCGCTTAGTTTAGCTTAATTTATATTGAGAATGAACGAATGGGACGCGGCGACGTCATCATTACGCCGCAAATGTCTAACCATAGCGCGCGACATTGCGCTTGCTGCGTTGACGTTACGCGCTCGGCCCTCAACGAGCTAGTTAACAATCGACACTCCGATTAGCGTCCCTAGTTAGGCGCATAGCGTACTCCCTCCGGCTGATCTAACATTAAAGATGAAAGAGAACTCGATGGAGGGACGTTATGCGCCTTCAAGGACAGGTTGCTTTAATCACTGGAGCTTCTCAGGGACTCGGCCTCGAGGTCGCGAAGCTATACGCGGAGAATGGAGCGAAGCTGGTCATCGCCGCACGCCGCGAAACGCTTTTGAACCCGGCGGCGGATGAGTTGAGGCGGCATACGGACGTCGTCGCCCTCCCGCTGGATGTCTCGAAGGAGGCCGAACGTCTAGTGGAGGCCGGCACGGAGCGCTTCGGCCGCATCGATATACTGGTGAACAACGCTTCGGCACTGGGCCCGAGCCCGATGCCCCTGCTCGAAGAGTACCCCTGGGATGAGTTGGACAGAGTTCTACGGGTGAACGTCCTTGCCCCCCTACACCTGATGCAACTTGTGCTGCCGGGGATGAAGCAGCGTAGGGAAGGCGTTATTATCAACGTCACTTCCGACGCCGGCCTCGAAGCTTATCCCGGCTGGGGAGGCTACGGCACCAGCAAGGCCGCGTTCGAGCACCTCTCGCGCATCTTCGCGGCTGAACTGGAAGGGAGCGGCATCCGAATGTACGTCGTCGATCCGGGCGACATGAACACGGAGATGCACCGAATGGCCGAACCCGGCGAGGACCTATCCGGCCTGCCCGGGCCAGATGTTCCTGCGCCAGCGTTCGTCTGGCTGGTAGAGAAGGCGACGGAAGCATTCGCTCGCGTGAGCGCGATGGAGATCATCGACAGGCTGAGATCCTAAGTATAGCGACATGAACTTCCCGACATTGAACTTCCAATTGCCCCCAGCGCTTGAGGCGCGTAAGCCACCGGAGGCGAGAGGCCTGGCACGAGACGGCGTAAGGCTACTGGTGAGCTACCGCCACAACGACGTGATCGTCCATGCGACTTTCCGAGACCTGCCGCAATTTCTGAACGCCGGCGACCTGCTGGTCGTGAATGATTCCGCCACCCTCCCCGCTGCTCTCAATGCTAAACGGGATGAGGGCAGCGAGTTCATCCTCCATCTGTCCACCCAAAAGGAGGATAATGTCTGGACGGCGGAGCCGCGGGAGGCGAGCGTTTTCGAAGGAGAGGAGGTCGCTTTACCGAACGGCGGACGGGCCGAATTTCTTAAGCCGCATCGAGGTTCGTCAAGGCTGTGGAAGGTTAAACTGCGCCTACCGGACCCTCCCCACGATTACCTCTACCGCTGGGGGAAGCCGATAAAGTATCCGTATATCGCCGGCGATTGGCCTATCGACATGTACCAGAACATTTACGCCCGGAGACCGGGCTCGGCGGAGATGGCTTCGGCTGGACGTGCGTTCACGCTCCCGATTATCGAAGCGCTAAAGGCAAAGGGTGTTTCGCTAAGCGCGATCACTTTACACACCGGCGTTGCCAGCCTCGAACAGCCGGAAGCTCCGTACGAAGAGTGGTTCGAGGTGAGCGCTGTTACCGCCGAAGCAGTGAACGCGCATCGAAGCAACGGGCGAGTAATAGCGGTGGGAACGACGGTTGTGCGAGCGTTGGAGTCGGCGGTAACCGAGAGCGGCGAGGTTCAGGCGAAGCAAGGTTGGACCGACCTGGTGATCACGCCGGAGCGCGGCGTTAGCGCTGCCAGCAGCCTAATAACCGGCTTTCACGAACCGAAGGCCAGCCACTTCGGGATACTGGAAGCTTTCGCCGGACATCGCCA
>WHTN01000089.1 GCA_009377715.1 Dehalococcoidia bacterium
CATTCTGAGGAGCGCAGCGACGAAGAATCCGTACCGTTCTGGTGCTCGGATTGTTCGCTTCGCTCAGAATGACATAAGTCGCCCGAATATTGACTTTTCCTAATAGAAATCACAAAATAGCCGCAGTTTAAATTAGGGGGAATTGAAATGCTAACAAAGGATGATATTAAAGGCCTGTGCGTGATGGTTCCTACGCCCGGCATCGAGGGGAAAGAAGGCTGGGACGCCGAGCATTCGGTAGACTTAGAAGAGACCGCCCGCATGATAGAGATGTACATTCAGGCCGGCGCTGGTAGCCTGGCCGCCTGCGGGACCACAGGCGAATGCACGGCTCTTCTGTGGGAAGAGAAGCGCGAGTTCATTGATACGATAGTCCAGGTGAACCGCGGACGCATACCCTTATTCGCTGGCGCGACGTCGCTCGGTACGAAAGAGACCATCCGCTAGATGCGAGGGCTAAAAGACGTAGGCGCAGACGGCGCGTTCGTTGGCCTTCCGCTCTGGCAGACACCGACGATCAAGAACGCCGGCAACTTCTGGGCGCATCTTGCCGAAGCCGTACCCGACATGCCGCTGATGATTTACGCGAACGCTTATTTCTTCAAGACTACTTTCCCGACCGCGTTCTGGCGACAAGTCGGCGAACGCGGCAAGACGGCCGTCGTTACCAAGATCGCTTACAATATCCAGAACCTGATTCAGGACAGCATTGCAGCGCCACAGGTCAACTTCATGGCAGGCGTCTACAACGCCTACCGTATGACGCGTGGCACCCCTCATCAGATCACGACGATCTGGTCGTCGGGTTCGGCGGGCATGGGACCGGAGCCGTACGTGGCGCTCGCCGATGCCATACTTCGCGACGATGAGCAACGTGTTGCCGAGATCCAGAAAGACATCAGCTCGTTGCCTCCGCTCTTCGCTCCCGCCCCTCAGGGGCTCGCAGAACTCAACGCTCAGGTAAACCGCTACGCAGCCAACGTCGCTGGTTACCTCAAGCCGAGCTCGACGCGCGTGCCATACCTGCTCGAGGATATGACCGAGAGCACGACGAAGCAGGCTGAGGAGCACGCGAAGGCTTACGCGGAGTTGCGCAAGAAGTACGCCAAGACGCCCGTGAGCTAGCGGTTCGCTATTACATGAGATAAAGCTGGGCGCCTTAACTTAAGGCGCCCAGCTTCGTATTCATTCGGGGAAATGCCTCAGGATGATTTGCCATAGCTCGAAATCGATGAAAAAGCTAAACTGATATTTGGAGGGGTGGCAGAGCGGTTTAATGCGGCGGTCTTGAAAACCGTTGTCGTCCTTCGGGCGACCGTGGGTTCGAATCCCTCCCCCTCCGCCAGATTAGCATTTAACTAGCGCTTATCTGCATCGTCGATGACTAATGGAGTGGGTTTATTCAACGCCGAGATCAGCTTGATATATTTGGGGAATACGTGAGTAATTATAATCCGGTTGATCTTCTGTTCGGAGGTATGGAAAAGCTTGGCCCAGGTGATAACGTCCATACACTCCATGTTCTAGGCCTTCTGCCGAGACATAAGTTTCACCTAATCGTTGATACAGGTTGCGGCTCGGGGCGTCAGACTATCGCGCTAGCTAAGGAACTCGGCACACTGGTACATGCTGTAGATACGTACGAGCCTTTTTTAAATGATCTGACACGGCGTGCAAGGGAGGCAAGGATTGAGCACCTTGTGCAGACTCATTGCATGGACATGAAGGACATCCCGGGCGTCTTTCAACGCATCGATCTGCTCTGGTCAGAGGGTTCAGCTTACAATATCGGCTTCCTTAACGCTCTCAATATTTGGGCATCTGCTATTAACCCTGGTGGCTTTGCTGTTGTAAGTGAACTATCGTGGCTACGCGATTCCCGATGTGGTAAGACAGTTCTTCCTAAGTGGCTATCCGGATATGCACACCATTCATGACAACATCGTAGTAGCTGAAAATGCTGGGTATAAAGTGCTTACCACCTACGTACTTCCCAAAGAGGCGTGGGTGCAGGGCTACTATGACATCCTTGGGCCGCGCGCGAAAGCCCTAGCAGATCACCCAGACCCCTCCGTCAGAGATTTTGCTCTTGAAACCATCAAAGAGATCGATATCTTTGAATGCTCTGAAGATAGTTACGGCTACGTTTTCTATGTAATCCAGCGCATCTAGCAACAATGAGAGGGTAATTCTCAGCTGAGTTAGTTCTCCGGCTGCCTGAATCAGCTTGTTGTTACAGCCGCCTTACTGCCCTGATACGGTGATGACGGACGTGTTGAATGCTTTCGTGTTAAAGCAGGCGCGTACCATCTGCATGCGGGACTAGCTATTAAGCCAAACTCCGTATGTGGGGCATCTTTAGCGTCGCGAGTAGGGCCATGGCGAGCACCACGAGGCCTAGTACTGTAAGAGCGACCGGCGCCCCCATCAATGCAGCCATAACACCTGCGAGTAAGGTGGCAAGGGGCGAAAAGCCATTATCCATCGATAGTATGCTCGAGACGTGTCCCCGCATCTCATCCGGCACAACCATCAGTAAGATCGTGTTATTTATCGAGCGGTAGACTACAAAACTAGCGCCTACGAACGGCAGGATAATCAGAGAGAGGGGCAGCCACTCGGAGCGCGAGAAGAGAACCAACGATAACCCCATTCCTATCAAGCCGCCCATCATAAGCCATCCCTTATGATGAGCGTTTCCACCGGACGCTAAGACGAATGGCGCCGCGAAAGCTCCGACCCCCATAGTAGCTAGAAGCATACCGAAGCCCTCCGGGCCGACGCCCAGAACGTCTTTCGCAAAAATCGGCATCAAGGACTGCGACGGTTGCTGGAGGGCCGCGGGGATAAGCGCAAGTAAGATAAGTGCAAAAACTACCTTATCGTTGCGCGCGTAACTTAGCCCAGCGCGCAGATTCGAAAGCATAGACGATTGCCGCGTATGGGCGGGCGTAAGCGGTGCCCGCATAAGGAAAGCCATGACCAGCACTCCGGTGAACGCCGCGCTTTGGAGAAAGAAATTGCCGGCAACGCCAAACCAGGCGATCAGGTAGCCAGCTAGTGCTGGCCCGAATACCCGCGACGAGGTTATCGCCATAGAATTGAGCGCTACAGCATTAAGCATGTCGGCCTTTGGTACCAAGTTCGGTATCAACGCCTGTCGGGCGCTATGATTGAAGTTAGAGGCAGCGCCACTCACGATCGTATAAGCGAATATGTGCCAGAGCTCGATCCAACCGGTGGCAACTAGTATTCCCATCAATAATGTAATAGCCATCAATACCGGCTCGACGGTTAACATAAGCAGGCGACGGTCCATGCGGTCTGCAATTATCCCGCCCAGCGGGGCGGTAATTAGGGTTGGCACGGCACGCGCTCCATAAACGGCGCCGAGCCAAATTGCGGAGTCGGTCATCTCGTAAACAAGCCAGCCGAGCGTGACCTGCTGTATCCACTGGCCTGCGCTAGTGAATACTACGCCTAGCCAGAGGTAACGGAAGTCGCGATGGCGGAGGGAACTGAAAGTCCCGAACTGAAACCGGCCTGTGGCTCGTGGCTGTCCGGCTTCGATGGCATGGTCTCTATCACCGGCAGTGGCGGCTTCACCTCTTCCCGATGTCTCGTTCATAGACTACGCATAATTTGGTGGTGAAATCGCGAATCATAATATCATGGTTGTTGTAATTTGGTCGGTGAATTTGAATGGACATACACCCGATGGTTATAACCGTCGAGTCTCAAATGCCTATATATATTTATTCGGTTAGTTGAGGACAGAAATCCTGGTGTTGTTGTTCGCCGATATGAAAGACATTGAAGACAAAGAGAAAGTACTGATGGCCGTAATAGTTGAATGAGTAAAGACGCCGGATAAGGATGACTCATGAGCCGCCCGCTGTGGTTCCGATCTTTCGACACTTTCTTAGCCTCTAACATGCCGTCAACGGCATTCGTACGTAGCGGCGACCTTCAGGTCGCCATATGGCAGCCTTAAGGCTGCCACTGCTACAATCCTACGCGCGTTTTTGCAGGCTTTCGTAAGCGGCTAGGCAGCGTTCCGCGCAGGCGCGCCATGTGAAGCGCTCTAGCGCGAGATCGCGCGCTCTCCGGCCCATGCGTTGGGCAAGGTCACGGTCGTGCAGCAGCTGAGATATACGCTCGGCAAGTTCATAGGTATCGCCCGGTTCGACGAGGAATCCGGAAATGCTGTCTTCCACCACTTCGGCGATCCCGCCGACCCGGCTGCAGATCACGGGCGTGCCGCTTGCCATCGCTTCTATCGCCGCCAGCCCCAGTAGCTCCGAGGGCATCATGCTACGACCGTAGCGAGTGACTTCCACCGACGGCAGGACGAAAACAGCCGCCTGCCGGTATAAGGATGGAAGATCAGCGTCGGCGACAGGGCCAAGAAACTCGACGCTCTTATCTTTGGCGAGACGCTGAAGCAGATCGGGATAGTCGCGTTCGGGAAGTTGCGCGTCGTGGCCCACCGATCCGGCGATACGCAGGGCCGCATCCGCCGGCAGCGCTTCGATAAGATAGTCTACGCCTTTGTGCGGCGTCAGCCGGCCGACGAATAGCGCGCCTTCGCGGACTATCGTGGGATCGGGCTTGAACCGTTCGGGGTCTGCGCCGCCGTAGATAACACGCGTCCGTTGAGTCGGCGAGCCGAACTCCTTTGCGGAATACTCCGACACCATCAGGAAGAGATCGAACAGGCGCTGGAGCATGCCACCCCAATTGCCGCCGCGCAGCCCGTGATCGGTGGTCACGATGCTTGTTCGCTGCAACCGGGAGGTCAGCGCCGCCACGCGACTCGGAAAGCTACGAGTATGGTGAGTATGGACGATATCGGCTTTGGCTACAGCAGTAAACAGCCCAGGTGATATCGGATGCGCTGGATGGCCGCGCCAGTACGCTGCAGCCCGTAGCGTACGTATCGTTAGCCCGGCCGACGTTCGCCTGATCGCCGGCTCACGGCCGAAGGTCACGAGTTCACACTCGACCTCTTTGGTTAGGGCGCGCGCCAGTTCTAAGGGGTATCGTTCGCCGCCGCCATAAAGGCCGGTTGGCCCAAACGTAGTCGGGGCAATGTGTATGACGCGCACTGATCGGTTATTGACGGAGAGGTTATTCTCAGGAACCCAAATCTTCGATCTGCTGCTTGATGTCTCTCCACCTGTCAGGCGCGCTATCGGGGGCGTTCCGTATCTCATCGCAGATGTCGCCAAGCCTCTCGGCCGCTTCGGTCCCGCCCTCGCCTTCTCGCAACCGCTCCTCGTTGTCGCCGCAGCGATCGAGGAGCGATTCGCGCAGCTGGCTGATGTCTTCGTTCCTATCGATGCGGCCGATAATGCCATCGATATCGCCTGTCATATCCTGCCGCAGGTCCTGTATACGCTCCGTCAAAGTGTTACCCTCGGCATCGCCGTCGTCATCGAAAGCTACGGCGCCGATGACGACACCTACGCCGATTAAGCCCGCTATTACGAATAGTCTGAACAAGGCTCTTATCAAAAACATTTTGTGTGGTTCCTTTCTAGTCTGGGGCGGATGGCCCTCTAACATTACTATCGCAGGGGGCCGCTTGGTTAAATATCTAAAGGGCGTTCTGCTCGTTGCAAATGTATAAATTCTCTTAAAGTTATGGAGATCGTGTGATGCTGCGGTTTATAATCAGCCCTAAAGGAGGTCCTACTGTGTTTGGCCCCAGTTTATCCGAACGCATAGTGAGTTTTGCCATACGCTGGCTTATCATCGCCGTTGCCGTATGGGTGGCTGCTGAACTTGTGCCCGGCATCCACCTAGACGGATGGGAAAGCACCGTCATCGTTGCGCTGATACTTAGCCTGCTCAATATGTTGGTTAAGCCTTTGCTGGTTGCGGTCTCGTTGCCGATAACGATTCTAACCCTCGGTCTATTCTTGATCATTATCAATACAGCCATGCTAGCCTTAACGGCCTGGATCGCCGGGCAGGTCGACGATCTGCGGTTCGACATCGAAGACTTCTGGGCTGCGCTCTTCGGAGCGATCATTATCAGCATCGTCAGTTTCGTCTTAGGCCTCTTCATCGATCCAAACAAGCTGGCACGTGGCTTAGGTCGTCGCATGAGATAAGTTCTAGTAACTTATTCTCGAAGCCTGACTAGGTGGTGTGCACCGGATAGGTTTGTGACCATTAACAATTGACCGTCATTGCGAGCCCTTCGATTTCCTCAGGATAAACTCCGCGAAGCAATCTCTGCCGTTTTTTGTTACGCCATTCCATGTGTGTCGCATTCGCATCTCAGAGATTGCCACGGTCGCTTTCAGCGACCTCGCAATGACCGTGTTCTGTTTGCAGCATCGCCGTCGCCCGGACGCGGTTTCTCGCCTCGAAGAGTGTGGGCTGCTACACTCGGAAGAAGCATGGGAATAAGCGTCCACAAGCTTAAGGCGTACGGCCCAAGCGCCCTGAAGCTTTCCGATCGGCCGGTCGAGCGTCTCCGCAGCCCCACTTTCGTTCTAACCTGTGGGACGACGTTCTTTAATTACTTAAGTTATCAACTGCTCCTTCCTGTGATCCCGCTTTACCTGCTACATATCGGTGGGGCGGACTGGCAGGTGGGCTTGGTGCTCGGCGTAACCGCTTTTACCGCGCTCCTCGCCCGCCCCTTCGTTGGCTATGTGGCCGACCAGGTGGGCCGAAGACCGTTGCTCGTCGGCGGACCCATCTGCTACATCGGCACCGCTCTTCTGCACATCGTAGCGCGTTCGGTGCCGGCCCTGCTCGCTGTGCGGGTGGTATCCGGCGTTGGCATATCGGCGAACAGCACGGGCAGCCCAACGTACGCCAGCGATGTCGCGCCGGCGAGCCGCCGCGGCGAGGCGATAGGTATCATCGGCTCAGCGATGAACCTCGCCATCGCGTTCGGTCCATTGATCGGCATCTGGCTGCTCGCTGAGTACGGTTACAACACCGTGTTCCTCGTAGCGGCGCTCGCCGGGCTGGTCGCTCTTCTGATAGCGCTCCCACTGCCGGAGATCGTTAAACCAGCGTCTAAGACCGATGGCCCGGCGCCCAGACTTATCGACCGCTTTCTAAGCGGCGATATGCTATTGCCGATGGCGATCGGCTTGTGCTCTGCGGCCACCTGGGGCGCCATCCTATCCTATCTCCCCATCCTGGCGGAAAAGGAGAGCCTTGGTAATGTCGGCTTCTTCTTTATGCCTTACGCCGCCACGATCCTGCTCGTGCGGGTGGTAGGCGGCAGAGCCTCCGATCGCTACGGCAGGCGGGCGGTGCTGCTCCCTGGCATGGTGGCTGTGGCGGCGGCATGGCCTTGATCGCCATTTCGGCGAACCTTTCGATGCTTATTCTCGCGGCCGTAGTCTACGGCATCGGCTATGGCGCGGCGCAGCCGACGGTGCTTGCTATGAGCGCCGACCGGGCGAAGCCTGGCCAGAGGGGCATGGCGATGAGTACGGTTACAGCCTCGTTCGACATCGGTATAGGTAGTGGTTCAATCGTGTGGGGCATAATCGTTACGCAGGTCGGCGAGAGAGGTATGTTTCTGTGGGTAGCCATTCTGCCCGTGATCGCCTTACTGTTGGTTGCCTGTCGTTCCCGACAGGAGGTCGACTTTAGACAGCCGGCGTCAGAAGGAGTTCAGTAACATGGGGAACGCGACCACCGTTACGCAAGAAGTAGCCCGGTTCATCATGGACAGCCGCGGCGCCAGCCTGCCGCCCAACGTCACCGAAATCGCCAAGCGGCATATTCTCGATGGCTTGGCCGTGATCCTCGCCGGCGCGCGTACAGGTGCCGCTCGCATCATCCGCGACCACGTTTTTGTGTCGCAACTTGATGGTACGATAAGTATATTAGGTACGAGGCTTACGGCGTCCACCTCGGCGGCTGCATTAGCGAACGGCGTAGCCGGACATGCGCTCGACTACGACGATACGCAGCTCGGCACGTCGACCGACCGCGTCTACGGCCTGATGACTCATCCCACGGTGCCGGTTCTCGCAGCCTGCCTGGCCGTCGGGCAGGAGATAAACGCGAGCGGTAGCGCATTCTTAGCCGCATTTTGCACGGGTATAGAAGTAGAGTGCCGGATCGCCGATGCGATTTATCCCAAGCACTACCAGCAGGGCTTTCATTCGACCGGCACTATCGGCACGTTCGGCGCGACGGCTGCCGCTTGCCTACTGCTCGGGCTTACCTACGAGCAAACCCGGTATGCTATCGGTGTCGCAGCCAGCAAAGCGTCCGGCATACGGGCGAACTTCGGCACGATGACGAAGCCGTACCACGCCGGCGCGGCGGCCGAAGGTGGCGTGGAGGCAGCGAAGCTCGCAGCGCTGGGCTTCGAGTCGGACCCCGACGCCCTCGATGGTCAATGGGGCTTCTTCCAAGTGGCTGCAGGCGGCTTCGACGCCGACCGCATAAGTGGGCGGCTCGCGAACCCGTACTTCTTCATCGATCCTGGGATCTCGATCAAGCCCTATCCCTGCGGCAGCCTGATTCACCCAGCGATGGATGGGCTTTTGGACCTGGTACGGGAGCACGACATAAAGCCGGATGATATAGAGGAGATACGTTTTGG
>WHTN01000090.1 GCA_009377715.1 Dehalococcoidia bacterium
AAAGCAGCCATCTTCATACCGATGGCTATCTCATTCGTTGCCGCTTCCGTGATATGGCGCTTCATGTACGAGTTCAACACCGATGTAGGGACTGTAAACGCCATAACGTCGGCGGCTGGCCTCGAGCCAACTGCCTGGCTGCAAAATACGAATGCTCCGCAAAGATGGCTCACCGATGTTGGCCCGCAGACCATGCCGGGGCCTTTGCAGATCAATAACTTTGCGATCATCGCGGTGGGCGTATGGATTTGGACCGGCTTTGCCGTAGTTGTGCTTTCGGCCGGGCTCAAGGGCATCTCGAGCGACGTGCTTGAGGCAGCGCGCGTCGATGGGGCAAGCGAATGGCAGATCTCCTGGCGGATCGTAATCCCCATACTATCGCCAACGATTGTGGTAGTAGCCACCACATTGGTTATCCAAGCCCTAAAGAAATTCGACCTGGTCTGGGTAATGACCGGTGGACGTTTCGATACTGACGTGGTGGCAACTCTCTTCTTCAAAGAGGCATTCGTCATACGGGATTTCGGGGTTGGGTCGGCCTTAGCCGTAATCCTGCTTCTATGGGTGGTGCCCATCATGGTGATCAGCATCCGTCGGTTCCAGTTCCAGGAAGATATCCGCTGATGTCCCAGCGAAGCGTGGTCGAAGCGAGCGATTCATGTATCACTCCCGGACGGCGGGAGCGATCGTTATGGGCTGCCTTTGCAGCCGCGGCCGGACGGGTGCCGTTACACGTCACTATCCTAGCCCTCGTCGCTATTTGGAGCGTTCCTACGCTAGCCCTTTTAGTGAGTTCTTTCCGCGAGCCTAGCGATATCGCCACTTCCGGCTGGTGGACCGCCATTACCAAACCGTTCGATTTCACCTTCGATAACTACGAGCACGTGTTGACGCAGCGGGGCATGACACGAGCTTTTTTCAACAGCCTGATTATAAGCGTGCCGAGCACGATCCTTACGATATTCGTCGCGGCCCTCGCGGCGTATGCGTTCGCGTGGATGCGCTTCGCCGGGCAGGGACTGCTGTTCCTAATCGTAGTCGCCCTCCTCGTAGTGCCGCTGCAAATGACCCTTATTCCTGTTCTTCGGTTGTACACGAACTTGACGGTCGATGTTGAACTACCGTTGTTGGGCGGGCGTCTCTTCGGCACCAGCAGCTATCCAAGCATCTGGTTAGCCCACGCGGCATACGGCTTGCCGTTCGCCGTATATCTACTTCGCAACTTCTTCGGTGCTCTGCCGAGAGACCTGTTCGAGTCCGCGTACCTCGATGGAGCGTCCGATCTGCTGGTCTTCACTCGCATAGTCCTTCCCCTCTCCATGCCCGCGATCGCCGCCCTTGCGATTTTCCAGTTTCTATGGATTTGGAACGACCTACTGATAGCGCTGGTCTTGCTCGGCGATCCAGACCTAGCGCCGATGACCCTCAACATCACGAACCTGGTGAGTTCCTTCGGCACGCAATATCAGTTCTTAACAGCAGCGGCTTTCATATCCATGGCTTTGCCACTGATCATCTTCTTTGCGCTGCAACGCTACTTCGTGCAGGGGCTTCTCGCCGGGGCGGTCAAAGGTTAAAGCGTCGAAAAGACTGATCCGTAGGCATTAAAAATTATGGCGAACGTTCGTTTCGATCACGTTACCAAGCGGTTCGGTAAAGTGGTTGCAGTCGATGACTTCACTCTCGAAATACCGGATAGAGATTTCGTGGCCCTCGTCGGGCCATCGGGTAGCGGCAAGTCGACAGCTTTACGGCTGCTCGCCGGCTTGGACACCATCACCAGCGGCGATATCTACATAGGCGACCGGCTCATCAACCGCATAGCGCCCAGGGACCGCGATATCGCTATGGTGTTCCAGTCTTACGCCCTGTATCCCCATATGTCAGTGCATGACAACATGGCGTTCGGGCTAAGTCTACGCCATGTCCCTAGAGATGAGATACGCCGGAGGGTATTGGAAGCGGCCCAGATATTAGGGATCGACCAACTCCTGCCGCGCAAGCCGAGGGAACTCTCGGGCGGCCAGCGCCAAAGGGTAGCGCTGGGACGAGCGATCGTCCGCGAGCCTGCCGTATTCCTGCTTGACGAGCCGCTTTCGAACCTCGACGCGAAGCTACGCGTCCAAACTCGCGCGGAGATCAGCAAGCTCCACCAGCGGCTCGGCACAACTTTCGTATATGTGACGCACGACCAGATCGAGGCTATGACCATGGCGACGCGGATCGTGGTGATGAACGAAGGTCGGATCCAGCAGGTCGGGACGCCGCAGGAGCTATACGAGCGGCCGACTAATCTGTTCGTAGCTGGGTTCATTGGCAGCCCCGCGATGAACCTTTTCGAAGGCGAAATCGCAGCTACTGCCGATACGGCAAGCATAAATGCAAGTACGTTTCACTTGGAATTACCCTTAGACCAAGCAAGACGTTTGCGAGATCATGGTGGCGAGAAGCTCGTCTTCGGCATACGGCCCGAGGACATATACGATCTAGCGTTCCTTCCTCCCGGCATAGAAGCGCAATCGATGCAGGCGCGCGTAGATGTCGTCGAGCCGTTGGGGAATGAGACGTTGCTTTATCTGCTCATCGGCGAGCAGCAATTCCTCGCCCGCGTAGATGCGCGCACACGAGCTACGCCGGGAGCGCAAATGAACGTCGCTCTTAATCTTTCACGCTTAAACGCTTTCGATCCTCAGAGCGAGCAGGCGATAGCATTGGAACCAGTCACCACTTGAAGTGCGGCTATGTTATGTGGATTTGATCGCTAGCATTAGTTTTGTTATCCATCTGTTAGGGGAATTGCAAGATCATAACCCTCGTGGCTGGGTCAACTTAAAGAGAGAAGGGATGGGAAGCAACTATGGCATTAATTGTTACTGAGCGGGCATCGGTACATCTACACGAAGCACTCGATAACACTCCACACGAAGACAATGAAGTGCTGCGGCTCATTCAAAGCCAGGGCGAGTTTAGCCTGCTTCTGGACAAGCAGCAAGAGGATGACCAGGTTATAGAACACGCTAAGTCCGCGGTAATGGTAATAGAGCCGGAAGTAAGCCAAAGCTTATCAGGCGTCACTCTCGACGTTATAGAAACGCCAGAAGGATCGAAACTGTCGCTCAGCACCTAGACCGTCGTATCTACTGCCCAGGTTGCGTCATTGGAGCGGAATGGGTGCCTGGGCCCGCTGCCAGACTAAACTCAGGCCGGTAGCCTCGGTTGGTACGTCGAATACGACCGCCGTATAATAATCAGCGCCCGGAGTGAGGGCCTTATCGGGCCGTTCGTAGCCTTTGCTTTGAGCAGCGGCAGCGCTTACTTCGGATAACCCGGAGAGCGCATCTGCTACGCCCCATTCTCGATCTGTACTATCCACTACGATCAGCTCGTCGTTGATCTGGCCCATAGGCTGGATCTGGCCGTCGGCTTCATTTCTGGCGGAGTAATACACTACGACGAAGCGGCCGCTAGGCATGTAGGTATTCGGTTCTGGGCCTTGTGATGAGAGTATCTGTGTCTGGCTCTCCATAGTTAAGAACGTAAGTTCGATCTTCCCTCTTGTCGACAGCGGCTCGCCCATTATCTCTCTTAATTCCGCGGCGTTCACGAACAGCGACCGCCCGAAGGGATAATCCTTGAGGGACGATACTCCAACCCTAGCGTCTGTAGGAGTCGGCGACGCGCCACTCTGGGTCGCCGTAGGTGTGGACGACGTTCGCAACAACTGCTCGTCCGCATCGTCAGTACAGGCTGCCAAGAACACTGCCAGTACGATGACCAGGCTGAAAAGCTTTAGCACTGCTGCTCCTCTGACCAAGTTTTGCGATCTTTTATAATTAGAAAAGGCTCCTAGAGGAGCCGTTTTTATATCCGATCTTGGTGGAGCTGGGGGGAATCGAACCCCCGACCCTTTGTCTGCCAGACAAATGCTCTCCCGCTGAGCTACAGCCCCACGTTATAGCATCTTAGCAGAATCGCTTACAGGCGGGCAAGAATTCGGGCTGCGGCTAGAGCCTTCGCTTGTTTGCCGTTGCCCCCTCGACAGCTAGGGGTGAGCGGGAATAGTCTTTTCCGCTCACGGATTCGACAAGCTCAGCATGAGCGGATCGCGGACGATCGGAATTCTTACCTGACGGTGGCATTCGACTTCTAAAAGTCTAGCACAAAGAAGAAGAGGCCGGGCGCGAGGCCACCGAACTCGACGACCTGCGCAACGTTCGCGAGGATGCCCATGATGATCGCGAAGACGGCAAAGCCGGCGTAATTCGCCATCGTGATCTGCTCCAGCCGCGTCGAAGCCGTGCGCAAGATGGCGATATTGGTAAGCAGGAGCGCCCCACCCAGCGAGATAACGCCGAACGGTATCGTCAACACCGAAATAAACACCAAAAAAGAGAGGGCCACTGGCACAAAGCCGAGGCCCATTGTCCGCACCAGTTGCTTCACCGTGCCAACGGTACCGAAAGACCGGGCGAGCAGCGTATACGTTATGTATACCCACAAGAACCAGACGCCGACTTGAAAAAGGCTGCCCAGGAAGAAGGACTTTACGAATACTTCGCCTTTTTTGCCGATGAGCGGATCCTGGAAGACCCACCAGAGCCAGGAACCGAGGCCGGAAAGAAAACTAGTGACAACTACGATGAGGACAACGGGAAGCGTGGCCGTTTCATCGTCACGGACGTCATCGAAGACGCTAAGGTCGAGCCTGGCGAGCCGGCTGAGCCAAGATCCGACGTTCTGAAAATTCGCGTTCTGAAGGCTCATCTAGTCCTCCTCGCGTTCCTGTGCTAAATTACGCGTATTCTATACCTTTTGCTTGTCCAATTAAAAGCTTTTTATGTTAGGTGTCACAAAAGCGGGTGCTTCACGGGCACTCCAGTCCGCCGCGGGTATCGTTCGGGCGTGCGCGTAACCTTATGGATTAGGACGAGCGTCGATGGCGCGGCCGTGTCTACCGCTGGCAACTCCTCAACGGCCTCGATTTCGCCTCCACAAGCCTCCAGCGCCTTCGCTGCGGAGGCTAACTCCTCACGTACGTCGCTGCCCTTGGCCGCCGCAAGGTAACCACCCACTTTTACAAAGGGCAATCCTAACTCTACAAGCGCCGGCATTGCGGCGACCCCCCGCGCCGTCACCACGTCGTAGACTTCCCGATGCGAAGGATCGTGGGCAACCACCTCTGCCCTTTCGGCGACAACAATTACGTTGGATAGGCTAAGGCGTTGCACCAACTCGTAGAGGAATGCCGCTTTCTTCCGTGCGGCTTCGACGAGCATCAATCGTAGTGAAGGAGCGGCTATCTTAATCGGAACGCCGGGGAAACCACCGCCTGCGCCGAGGTCGAGCAGGCTTCCGCTTGTGCCATCGGACAGGCAGTCGAATTTCCGGAGGACTGCCAGCACCGCAAGCGATTCGAGGAATAGTTTTCGCTGGACGTTTTCGTAGCCAGAGATGGCTGTGAGGTTCAGCTTGGCGTTCGCGAGTTCGTGGTAGTACGCCTCAAACTGATCGATCTGCGTTCCGTCCAGATCGATGCCGAGAAATGCGGCGCTGCCTGCCAGCAAGCCCATCATAGCTTGCCTCAGGGGTTGGTTATAGGCCAGGCGCCGGGGCGGCTCGAACTATGGTGCGATGCGTGTAATTGCCCCCTATTGTGCTGCTACGGTCCGGCACCCAGGTGCCGCCGCAGGTGATGAGCGTAACGACCTCATCATCGGTCGGCAACATAAGCTGGACCGCCTCCGGATCGTCCCAAGGGATGTCCATATTCTCCGTAACCTGATACGTGAACGCGTTGCCATCCTGGAGGAACACGCGGATGATATCGCCTACCTCCAGGTCCTTAATCCGGCCGAACACACCTTGCCTGCCTAACCAGTTTACGTGTCCGGACAAGACAACGTTACCACCGTGACCCGGCTTAGTGCTGAAGTTGTACCAGGCGACCATATCGGCAGCGTGATAGCCGACCGGCGTGTTCGAATTATTTGGAACGAGCGGCACTCGATCGGCATCGAGGCCCAACTCCATTACCGACGCTTCAACGCCCAAGCGCTCGATGCTGACGTATACAACCGGCGAATTACTCAGTTCTGGCGTCGCGGCAGACGATGGCTGAGGATTGATTACTACGGGCGCCACGGTAGGCACCGGCGTCGCCGTAGAAGGTGGTCCTGCATCGACGAAACCCGGACCATGGTCATCATCTTCGACTAAGCCCCAGACTCCGACCGCGAGCAAGCCGGCCGCAGCCAGGATCATCACGCCGCCTAAGATCAGTCGCCAGCGAGCCTTTAACAAACTCATCAGTGTTTCCTCCAGCTTATAGTTTAGACCGCGCGTCGTAGACGCGTCCAGCCTACGATAGCGCCTATAACCACCAGAGCACCCACACCAGCCACAACCGGTATCCACCAAGCGAAGCCGCCACCATTATCGTCTTCAGTAGCCTGAGCGGCGCTATTCTCGCTTCCTGGCAGCGGCGTGCGGGGCGGCCCTTCCACGCTCAAATCGAGCCTAACGAAGCCGGTGTTGTCCCAATTGCCCTTCTGTTCTACCTCTCGCCCGAGCACCATGAAGGTCACTTCCTTTCCTGGTTCTCCACAGCCGGACACCTGACCATTATGAAACACATCGACCGAATACAGGGTGCCTTCGATGCCTTCCGCCCGACCGACGATACGGCCCTGGCCGCATTCGATGCCATCGATCTGAGCGGTGATAGTGACGCCCTCCTGGGCCGCTTCACCGCTTATCGTTAGGGTTCCCCAGGAGCGGGACGGAGGAAAAGGTTGCGCTGCCGCAACGGAACTGAAGACGAGCCAAATCGCCAAGAGACCAGCTAAGCCTATCCCTGTCCGCCACCTCATCGATCTTAACATACACCCCCCAAAACTAGGTCGACAAGCTTCGCCAAAACGAAGGGGGGACAACTCTATAGTGAGATGTCCCCCCTTCTGCTATCTACGGTTGTAGATTAATGGCGCTCGACATTCTTATTAGCGAGCCGAGCGTCGTAGGGCTACAACACCACCCATACCAACAGCCAGTGCTCCCGCTGCTAGGACCAGCGGCCAGAAAGCGAAGCCGGAGTCGGTGGGGCCACTACCAGTCGGAGCCGCTGCACCTGGCTGAGCCGGGGTCGCAGTTGGCGTACCTGCGCCAGGCGTTGGCGAGCCAAGGCCAGGCGTCGGGGTCGGTGTGCCAGGACCAGGCGTCGCAGTCGGCGTCGCCGTTGGGGTCGGTGTGCCAGGACCAGGCGTCGCAGTCGGCGTCGCCGTTGGGGTCGGTGTGCCAGGGCCACCGCCACAGGTCAGGTTGAACTCATTGAAACCTGTGTTATCCCATGTGGCCGTGCCACACGGGACGAATTCGGCGCCGGTCGGGGTGCTCGCCCATTCGAAGCTTACCGTGTCGCCTACGTCGCCACAACCCGCGGTAAACCCGGAGTGCACTACGTCTACGATATAAGCGTTGGTGCCCACGCCGGTGATGCTCACTACCGTGGTCTGGCCACAGACGTTGCCGTCTACCTTGGCCCGTACTGCGCTGCCTATTGGTGCAGCCGCTCCGTCAACCGTTACCGTGCCGAAGAATCTGGCCGGCGGCAAGACCTGCGCGTCTGCCGTTTCTGCGCCACCGTTGAAACCGATGGCCGCTACCGCAACTAAAGCCGTAGCCGCCGCTATTAGTGCCGCTCCTATAAATCTAAATCTGTTCATTAGCACCTCCCTTTGAATAAGATTCCTTTCTTACTCGACCTATCTTACTTTTGCTCTAGCCTCCAAGTCAATCTAACTGGAGGCCAGAGCCAGGTTACAGTTCAACCGGTGCCCGGGTCCGGGAAGTGCAGCACTTCACCAGTGGGCCGTGCCTGTAACTCGTCTCCCCTGGAGAATATCGCTGCCGCAGCGGCGATCACTATAAGGAGCGCTAACGAACCGATTCTTATCGACAATGATTATTACCTCCTAATATAACCGCGGCCCCCATGTCAATGAAGCGTGGGGGCCTCCGGCATCTAATGGTCTCTTCAGTTGCCCCCTTCTCTTAGAACTCGATTACCCATAAGACGTTTTCATCGACGTGTATCCACACGATATCTTCAGTGCAAGGATCAGTGTAATCGTTGACAGACTGCGGTGCGGTCGGGTCGAAGCCCTCCCAAGACTGACTGATGTTGATGTGATGCCAGACAACGTTGAGAATGCCCATTTCGATTAGCTGCTCAAACATATCCTCCGAAGACAGACATGGGTCGGGGATTTCAACGTTATTCCAGCCCGCGTATAGCTGCACCTGAGCAGTCTTAGGCGTCGGCGTCGGGGTAGCTGTCGGCGTCGGCGTGGCCGTAGCTGTCGGCGTCGGCGTGGCCGTAGCTGTCGGCGTCGGCGTGGCCGTAGCT
>WHTN01000013.1 GCA_009377715.1 Dehalococcoidia bacterium
AAGCCCAGGGTATCTCCGAATAGGACGTACCTGCTAAAGATGACTCGCCTAGGGCGAGTCAAAAAGGGTGGCACCGCGAGTATGCCCTCGCCCCTTACGGGAGCGAGGGCTTTTTGTTTTGTCTTGTGAAGTCATTGCGAGGCCACTATAGGTGGCCGAAGCAATCTCTGATTTCGACAGGCGGCGAGAAGCAGCGTATGGAAAAGGTTGAGATTGCTTCGCTCCACTCGCAATGACGGATGGACTTGGCGGAAAAGAAGTCCCGCGGCGAGCCCTCCGACAAGCGGGGCGTGAGCGAGGGCTAACATGTGGGCCCTTCGATAAGCTCAGGGTGAGCAAAGCCCGCTCGTGGTGAGCATGTCGAACCATGAGCGACAAAAAGACACCCTTAGTGAAACGGATTGTAGAAAAACGCAAAATAGCCACGGATTACACTGAAAAAACACAGATGAACTTGTCAGTGAGAATCTGTGATAATCAGTGGCTATTACACGAACAACTAGGTGACAACCATGCAAAGTACGAACGATAACGGACAGCGCAAGCGATTGCTGACAGGCGACCGCCCGACGGGGCGGCTGCACCTCGGGCATTACGTGGGGTCGCTGGCAAACCGAGTGCGCCTTCAAGAGGAGTACGAATGCTACTTCCTCCTCGCCGACTACCAGGCGCTCGGCGACCATATCGACGAGATCGATCGCATCCGCGACTCGGTTATCCAGGTGACGCTCGACTGGCTCGCGGTGGGCCTAGACCCCGAACGCAGCAGCTTCGTCATCCAGAGCGCTGTACCGGAGCACGCCGAACTGCACATGCTGTTCACGATGCTCGTCTCCGTGCCTCGCCTCGAACGCAACCCGACGCTCAAGGCCGAGATGGCGAACCTCGGCAAACGCGAGAACATAAGCGTCGGTTTTATGGCCTATCCGGTGAGCCAGGCGGCGGACATCCTGCTGCCGAAGGCCCACATAGTGCCTGTCGGCGAGGACCAGATGCCGCACATCGAAATGACGCGGGAGATCGCCCGCAAATTCAACCGCGTCTATGGCGAGGTCTTCCCCGTTCCGGATGGCATGGTCGGCACGGTGCCGCGGCTCGTGGGCACCGACGGCCAGGCGAAGATGAGCAAGTCGCTCGGCAACTGCATCTACCTTAGCGACGACGAAGCGGCCGTCACGGCTAAGGTGCGTACGATGTACACCGACCCAACGCGCATCCACCCCACCGACCCGGGCCACGTGGAAGGCAACCCCGTGTTCATGTACCACGACGCCTTCAACAGCGATAAGGCGGAGGTCGAAGACCTGAAGGAGCGCTACCGCGCAGGTCGCGTCGGCGACGTCGAGGTAAAGCAAAAGCTGGTGCGCGCCTTAAACGAATTTCTCGATCCGATCCGCGAGCGTCGCAGCTACTTCGAGCAGCACATGGACGAGGTAAAGCACGCCCTGCTGGCCGGCACCGCGCGTGGCAAGAAGGTCGCCGAGGCAACGATGGCCGAAGTGCGCGCGGCGATGCGCATCGCCAGCTACATTGATTAAGCTTGGATTGAGGCCTCTTATGTATTACCCAACACTCGATGAAGTGCGAACGCTGGCGAGCCAGGGCAACCTGGTGCCAGTCTACCGCGAGGTCATCGCCGATCTAGAGACGCCGGTGTCAGCGTTCCTGAAGATCGCCCGTGGCAGCCATTCGTTCCTGCTGGAGAGCGTCGAGGGCGGCGAGCGCCTCGGGCGCTACAGCTTCCTCGGCACAGAGCCGTACCGCATCCTGCGCACCGGCCCCGGCGAGCAGCACCAGGGCGACCCTCTGCTCGCTATCGAAGAGGAGTTGAGCCGGTTCAAGCCTGTGCCGGTGCAAGGACTTCCACGGTTCAGCGGCGGCGCGGTAGGCTACCTATCGTACGAGACCGTGCGTCACTTCGAGGAACTGCCGTCGCCTGCGTCCGACCCGCTCGGCCTGCCTGAAGCGGTGTTGATGTTCGTCGATACGCTGCTGGTGTTCGACCACTTAAAGCACACCATCAAAGTAGTTACGCACGTGCGCACGGACGGCGATATCGAAGCAGCTTACCGTCAGGCCGTCTGGCGTATCGACGAACTGGTCGAGCGGCTGTCCGGGCCGCTGCCTCAAGTGCCTCATCTCGAAGCGAGCGAAGGCACTACGATGGGTATAGGTCAGGCGAGCGCCAACATCAGCCCCGAGGAGTACATGGCCAAGGTGCAGCAGGCGAAGGACTACATCGTCGGTGGCGATATCATCCAGGCCGTGCTATCGCAGCGGCTCAGCCGCCAGACCAGTGCGCACCCCTTCCAGGTCTACCGCGCGCTGCGCACGGTCAACCCGTCGCCTTATATGTACTACCTGGCGCTCGACGACTCCCATATCGTCGGCGCTTCGCCGGAGCTACTGGTGCAGGTCGAGGACGGCATGGTAGCCACGCATCCCATCGCCGGCACGCGTCCCCGCGGCCGCAACAGCGATGAGGACGCGGCGCTGGCCGATGACCTGCTGCACGACGAAAAGGAGCGCGCCGAGCACGTGATGCTCCTCGACCTCGGCCGGAACGACATCGGCCGGGTGAGCCGGCCTGGGACAGTCCAAGTCACGCAGATGATGGACGTCGAGCGTTACTCGCACGTGATGCACCTCGTCTCGCACGTCGCTGGCAGGCTTCGCAGCGACTACACGCAGTACGATGCGCTGCGCGCCTGCTTCCCGGCGGGGACGGTCTCCGGCGCACCGAAAGTACGGGCGATGGAGATCATTGCCGAACTCGAGCCAGACACGCGCGGGCCATACGCTGGCGCGGTCGGCTACTTCAGCTTCTCCGGCAACTTAGACACTGCTATCACCATACGCACGATGGTGTTCAAAGACGGCGTGGCGCACGTCCAGGCCGGAGCGGGCATCGTATACGACAGCGTGCCGGAACGTGAGCATCAGGAGTGCTTGAGCAAGGCAAGGGCTCTGCTCACGGCGATAGACCTCGCGGAGACAGGCATGACGGCAGCCCAAAAGGGAAGCTTGGGATATTAGGAGGGGGATTGTTGGGGAAAGTTACGTCGAGCGGAATTATCATAGAAGGAGCAAGGGTTTTATTAGTGAAACGGCTGCCTACCCGTAAAGTGTGGCCGAGTATCTGGGACGTGCCGGGCGGCACGCTTGAACCATCCGAGACGGTGGAACAAGCGCTCACGCGGGAACTTTCCGAAGAAGTTGGCGTGAAGGTGCAAAGCTTCGAGTACCTGGACACCGTCAACGAGCGAGAGCCCGTCTCCGGCACAGATTACGTTAACTTTATGTTCATGGTGACATCGTGGGAAGGCTCGCCTTATAACGCCGCTCCCTTCGAACACGAGAAGCTAGGCTGGTTCTCACTAAGGGAAGTCCTCGAACTGCCCATGGTGGCATCGATACGCCAGCTGGTCGCACAAGTGCTTTCGCCGAAAACTTACAGGAGGCTATAGGATGATCCAAGGGTTCAACCACGCCGGCTTTGTGGTGCGTGACTACGATCGCATGGTCGCTTTCTACCGCGATGTCATCGGGCTGGAGTTGCAGGAGGAGTTCATCGCACAGGGAGAGAACATGACGCAGCGCCATGGCTTCCCGGACATCGATCTGCGGATCGCCTTCCTCGGCTGGCCTGGAGACACATTCCGGTTCGAACTGACCGAATATAAGAACCCGCCCCCCGAGGGCGAAGGCAATCCACCGAAGAACGGCATCGGCACGGCTCACCTTGCGTTCACAGTCGAAGATCTCCGGGAGATGTACGAAGACTTGAAGGACAAAGGCATGCGCTTCGTCGGTCCGCCCGTGCTCCGTATGATGGTCGGCGATCGAATTCGTTACGTCGTCCACGGCCGCGACCCGGAGGGCAACTGGCTGGAGTTTATGGAGACGTAGGCCATGCTAGTACTGATCGATAACTACGACAGCTTCACCTACAACCTCTACCAGTACCTCAGCGAACTGGGCGAGGACGTGCTCGTGCTGCGCAACGATAAGACCGACATCGAGGAGATCGATAGCCTCTCACCGGAGCGAATCGTCATCTCGCCGGGACCGTGCACGCCGGGCGAAGCCGGTATAAGCGTCGATGTCATCCACCACTTCGCTGGGCAAGTCCCGATCCTCGGCATCTGCTTAGGCCATCAGTGCATCGGCGAGGCGTACGGTGGCGTAGTCGAGGGGGCAGGCGAGATCGTCCACGGCAAGACGTCGCTCATCCACCACGACGGCAAAGGTATCTATGCCGGTCTGCCGAGCCCCTTCGAGGCGATCCGTTATCACTCGCTGGCGATCCGGCCGGATACGATGCCGCCCGACCTCGAAGTGACGGCCCGCAGCGAGAGCGGTGTGATCATGGGCGTGCGCCATAGGCAACACGCGGTGGAAGGAGTGCAGTTCCACCCGGAGTCTATAATGACGGGCGTAGGTAAGAACCTACTACGAAATTTCCTTCAGACGACATAGTGACATATATATGTCACTATGTTACCGTAGCAAGCGGAGGTGGGGCATGAAAAAATTAATGGTCTACTTGGATGAAGATGACTATGAGGCATTGCGCGAATTCGCTTTTCGCAAGCGAACGTCCATGGCTGCCTTAGTTCGCTACGCTGTTGATAAAACGTTCGAAGATGAGCTAGACGTTATTGCAGGCGAGCGGGCGCTGGAAGAGGCGTTGCGCGATCCGTCCAGCACGATGAGTTGGGAGGAATATAAGGCGACACGGTCAGGTGGCGTACGAGTTAGAGATTGAACGACAGGCCCGCCGAGACCTGGAACGTCTCCCTCTGGCAAACTATCGAAGGATTGAGCGAGCTATCGATTCTTTATTAGAAGAACCGCGACCACGAGGTTCTAGTAAGCTTGAGGTATCGACTCCGATTTGGAGAATACGTGTGGGTAACTATCGAATTGTGTATGCAGTATTTGATAGGGAGCAGATAGTGAAAATCGTACGAGTCGCCCGGCGTGGTTAGCAAACATATGAAGGACTTTAACTCAAAATTCAATCCGGTAGGACGAAGATGATACGTGAAGCCATAGATTCAATCATAAACAAGGGCCGGTCGCTGACCGAAGATGAAGCGTCCGGCGTGATGGGAGAGGTCATGGCCGGCGAAGCGACGCCCGCGCAGCTCGGCGCGTTCCTAGTGGCGCTGCGCGGCAAAGGCGAGACCGTCGACGAACTGGTCGGCATGGCGCGCGTGATGCGCGAGAAGTCGCTGCACGTCCCGTATGCCGACGGCAACGTCGTCGATAGCTGCGGCACCGGTGGCGACGGTGCCGGCACCTTCAACGTGTCGACCGCGGCGGCGTTCGTGGCGACTGCTTGCGGCTTGACCGTCGCTAAGCACGGCAACCGGGCGATGAGCAGCCAGTGCGGTTCGGCGGACGTGCTAGAAGCGCTCGGCGCGCGCATCGACCTCGCGCCGGAGCAGGTCGCCGAATGCTTGCGCGAGGTCGGTATCGGCTTCATGTTCGCGCCGGCTTTCCATCCGGCGATGCGACACGCTGCCGGCCCACGGCGCGAGATAGGTATCCGCACGATCTTCAACGTCCTCGGCCCGCTCACCAATCCGGCAGGCGCGAAATACCAGCTCGTCGGCGTCGCGGAGCCTACGCTTGCCGAGAAGATGGCACAGGCGCTGCTCCGTCTCGGTTGCAAGCGGGCGCTCGTCGTGCACAGCGAGGACGGCCTCGACGAGATCAGCATCAGCAGCGAGACGGTTGTATATCAACCGATCTACGGCACTTCTATCCACCGTTCGACGACCAGCCCGGAAGCGGTCGGCCTACCGCGAGCGCAACTATCCGACTTGCTGGGCGGCACGCCGGAAAAGAACGCGACTGCCCTTCGCGACCTTCTTAAGGGCGAGACCGGCCCACGGCGCGACTTTACGCTCATGAACGCGGCCGGCGTCCTCACTGCCTCCGACACCGGCTTCGACCTTCGGACCGGCGTCCAGCGGGCGGCGAAGGCCATCGACAGCGGCGAGGCGCTCGCCAAGCTGGACGCCTTCGTCAAAATCACGCAGAGTTTTCCGGAGAAGGCGGCATGAAAATCTCTTACGATCCTCAAATTGATGCCCTATACATTCGCTTCGTGGATGGGCCTGTGCCATCGAGAGTCTTCCACCTTAATGAACAGGTATCAGTAAACATGGGCCCAAAAGAGCAAGTAGTTGGGATAGAAATATTAGACGCCAGCGAAGTCTTAGAAGGCGTTAAGGAACGCAAGATTCAGCTTGAGAACCTGACAGCCACATCCTAATGACGGAGTCCATACTCGACCGCATCGTCGCCGGCATAAGGGCCGGGTTGCCGGAGCGTAAGGCGAAAGAGCCGCTGAGCGCGCTCGAAGAGCGAACGGCGGCGCTGACGCTGCCGAAGTCGCTCGCAGAGGCGCTGCGCGGCGACTCTATCCGTCTCATCGCCGAAGTGAAGGCGAAATCGCCGTCGCGTGGTGTCCTTAACGAGGGCCTCGACCCGATCGCCCAGGCTGAGATATACGCGCACAGCGGAGCGTCGGCGATCTCGGTACTAACCGAGGAGAAGCACTTCAACGGCAGCCTGGAGCATCTGCTCGGCGTGCGAGAATGCCTCGGCGAGACGCGGCCGCCGCTACTACGCAAGGACTTCATCTTCGACGCGTACCAGCTTTATCAAGCGCGGGCCTACGGCGCGGATGCTGCTCTGCTGATCGTTGCGATCCTGGAGCCAGCGCAAATGAAGGAGTTGATGGCGATAGCGAGCGAACTGGGACTGAGCGCGCTGGTGGAAGTGCACGACGAATCTGAGGTCGAGCAAGCGCTTGATGCTGGTGCCAAGATCATCGGCATCAACAACCGCGATCTGCGCACGTTCGACGTCGACCTCGCCACCACCGAACGGCTGGCGAAGCTCATACCGTCCGACAAGATTATCGTCAGCGAAAGCGGCATCCACACTCGCGCTGACGTCGAACGGGTGCGCGCTGCCGGCGTTCACGCGGTCCTTGTCGGCGAGGCGCTGGTCACCGCCGGCGACGTCGGCGAAAAGATACGGGAGTTAATAATCCATTAGCACAATGAACGCTATTTATCAAAAACTAGTCTTAGGAAGAATACAAAATGCTGTACAAAAAGCGAGAGATATAGATTCGATTACTCATCCTGGGATGAAGGGAAGAATACGAGAAATCGTCATCGGCGACATACTTCGGCCGATGCTACCTTCGGATGTTGGAGTAGCCACAGGCAAGATCATAACTTTTGATGGAAGGGAATCCCGTCAGCAGGACGTTCTTATTTATGATCGACAGATACTGCCGCCATTTCTTTTCGAAACTGAGGGCCTTTTCTCGATTGAATCAGTTCTATATACAATCGAAGTAAAAAGCCGATTGACAAGACATGAGTTAATAACAAGCATACGAAATGCTGAGGAGCTATCTGGATTCCCGTATCTACCTGGCAAGTATGATGAATTTGACAAGCCAGTCGACCATGACATCTTAAAGGTAATGCCGGCGATCTTCGCGTTCGACAGCGATCTGGTTGGAGATAAAGAGAGCGAAATAGATCGCTATTGCAACGTCGCAGGAAGTCGAACTACTCCTATTGGGGCGATTTGCGTAGTCAGCAAAGGATATTGGTACTGGAACGAGAACGAAAAAAGCTGACAGGAATGGCAGGCGCATTACCACCTTGCTGAGGTTCTTGGTTTCCTATCAGGATTCATGAACTCGTATAAGAAAATCGCAGCTACAAGACAGATACCTCGACTAGGAAATTATTTGATTAACTAGATTAAGATGACTTACATTAAGATCTGCGGCGTTACGGAGCCGGAGCACGCGTTCGTCGCTACAGAAGCGGGCGCGGACTTCATCGGGTTGAACTTCTACGAGGACAGCCCGCGCTATGTAACGCCTGAAAAGGCGCGGGAGACCATCGCCGAGGTCTGGTTCGGGAAGACAATCCACGACACGTCCGAGTTGCAGTTCAAGCGCCGCCCCAACGACGGCTACGACCGCATCCGGCTGGCGGCCGAGACGCTAGAAGGGTTCTTCGCCAGGAAACGCCCGCTCTTCGTGGGCATCTTCGTCGATGCCACTTCGGCGCGCATGAACGCTATCGCTGAAGAGGTCGGCCTCGACCTCTTCCAGCTCAGCGGCGAGGAGCTGCAGAACATTCCGCCGCGACTGAACCGCCCATCGATCAAGGTCGTGAAGGTGCGGGAGGGCCAGACGGCAAGCGAGATCGCCGATATCGTGCGACACGGCACCGCTGCCCTGCACATGCTGGAGACACACGTCGAAGGCGTCGCCGGCGGTAGCGGCCAGACCTTCGACTGGGCACTTGCGAAGGAGGTCGGCGAGAAAGTGCCGGTGCTGATCGGCGGCGGCCTCCGACCGGATAACGTCGCCGAGGCTGTGAGCGTCGCGGCGCCCTGGGGCGTCGACGTCGCCAGTGGCGTGGAGACGGACGGCATCAAAGACGCTCAGAAAATCCGTGAATTCGTACAGAATGCTAAGCGAGCTTCCCAAAACCTGCCGATGTCGCTAAAATGACGGAAAACCGCCAGGAGGACATCAATGCGCTTCGAGAAGCAGGTCACGATCAACGCCCCAGCGGCGAAAGTCTTTGAATATTTATCGGACCTTCCGAGACACAGCGAATGGTCTCGACACAACTTACAGGTAACGCCAACATCTAGCGGTGAAACCGGCGTCGGCAGTACTTACAACTCCACCGGCGAGCAGTTCGGCCAAAACCAGGACACCGTAACAATCAAAGAGTTCGTGCCGAACCAGCGCGTCGTGTACGAGGCCGATGGCAACGCCGGCGTCTGGCGACACACCATCAGCCTGCAACCGGACGGCCAGGGGACGCGCGTCACCAAGATAATTGAAGTAGTCAAGCCTACTGTGAGCATCCGGCTGATGACGCCGATGATTATGTTCCTGGCTCCACGCGGCATGGAAAGCGACCTCGGCCGGATTAAAGAGAAGGTCGAGGCACAGAGCAACGGTATGGCAGCGTCTGAGACGAACGCTTAGAAAGGGATACGCAGTGACGACTTCAAACGTCCCCGATGTGTTCGGGCATTTCGGCGATTTCGGCGGCCAGTTCGTGCCGGAGACCCTTATGCCGGCGCTCTACGAGCTTACCGAGGCGTACGAAGTTTCAAAGAACGACTCCGCCTTCCAACGCGAGTTGTCGAAGATGCTGCGCGATTACGTCGGGCGACCGACACCGCTGTACTTCGCCGAGAACTTGAGCGAACGCTTGGGCAGTGCCCGCATTTACATCAAGAGAGAGGACATGGCCCACACCGGCGCGCACAAGATCAACAACGCTCTCGCTCAGGCGTTCCTTGCCCGCTACATGGGCAAGCGTCGCATCATAGCGGAGACCGGCGCCGGGCAGCATGGGGTCGCGACGGCAACAGCCTGCGCCGTGTTAGGGCTGGAATGTATCGTCTACATGGGCGAGGTCGATGTGCAGCGGCAGGCGCTCAACGTCTTCCGGATGAAGCTGCTCGGCGCAGAGGTGCGGCCGGTCTCGTCTGGCTCGCGGACGCTGAAGGATGCCATCAACGAATGCATCCGCGACTGGGTGACAAACGTGCGCACTACGCACTATTTGCTGGGCAGCGTCGTAGGACCACATCCATACCCGATGATCGTACGCGACTTCCAGGCCGTCATAGGCCGGGAGGCGCGGGAGCAGATGTTCACAGCCGCGGGCCGGTTGCCGGATTATGTTATGGCCTGCGTAGGCGGCGGGTCGAATGCGATGGGCCTTTTTTATCCCTTCCAGGACGATCGCCAAGTGCAATTCGTCGGTGTCGAAGCGGCCGGCGAAGGGCTTTCCACCGAACACCACGCCGCGAGCCTGGCCGAAGGGAAGGTGGGAGTGCTGCACGGATCGAAGTCTTACGTCTTGCAAGACCAGTGGGGCCAGATCCAGGAGACGCACAGCATCTCCGCCGGTCTGGACTACCCCGGCGTCGGCCCCGAACACAGCTACTACAAGGACAGCGGCCGGGCGACATACGTCTCGGCCACGGACGCAGAGGCGCTCGAAGGCTTCAAGCTCCTCTGCGAGACGGAGGGCATCATACCCGCTTTAGAGCCATCGCACGCGCTCGGCTATCTCGCGAAGTTCGCGCCTACTCTGCCGGCTGAGACCGTGCTATTGCTAGGCCTATCCGGCCGCGGCGACAAGGACATGGGTACGGTGAGCGACGCGCTCGGCGTAACGCTTTAGCACATTCTTAGTTTGCACCTGATTGTTCGCCCTTTGACAAGCTCTCGCTGGGCATGATGTTCTAGCTGGCCGGGCGATAGGTCGATTCGCCTGCCTTCCGCATGGCTTCAAGCCCTTCGTCCAGGGCCATCAGCGGCGTGGTTTTGACCGCATTTAACGCCCCGCCTGCCGAAATGGCCAGTGAGAATGCCGCAGCGCTGACATTGTCGGGCATCTCGAGGATACATATTAGGTCGTACTCCCCGAAAGCATAGTAGGCCGTTTCGATCTTTCCGCCCAACTTCTCGATCGCGGGTCGCACGGCGTCGATGCGGTTCTGCGGGCTTTTCAGCTGAGCCGCCCAGGATTCCGGCGTGTAGTCCACCTGAAGCATATAGTGTGGCATCGTATCCTCCTACTTATCTAAAGCAAAAACATGTTTGTTATTATATCAAGGCGCCCATCTCTTTAATATCTCGGTTATTTGACCCTTTGGGATTCTTTACTTAGGATCGAGTCACTGAGCAACCACAATGCCATTTCGAACCATCCGTTACGAAACCCGCGACCCAGTGGGTTATTTGACGCTCGCCCGTCCTACCCACGGCAACCGCATCGACGAGACGATGCTCTACGAACTAGCCGAAGCCTGCGAAAAAGCGAACGACGATGCAGAGGTGCGAGTCGTCATCGTTCAGGCGCAAGGCGACGCCTTCTGCCTCGGCTGGGATGGCGCAGACAATCGTAATGAAAAAGCCAATCAATCGCGGTTTCGCCTGGCTAAGCAGGCGGATAGCTTCAACTTCTTGGCAGAGACCACGAAACCTACCATAGCTGTCATCCAAGGCGACGCCATGAGTGCTGGCCTAGAGCTCGCTCTCGCCTGCGACCTAAGGATCGCGAGCAGCAGCGCTCGCTTCGGGCTGCCGGAAGTCGGTCAAGGGCTTCTGTCGATGGGCGGGGGCACTCAGCGTCTGCCGCGACTCGTAGGGCGAGCAAAAGCGCTGGAGATGATCCTCACCGCCGAGCCAATCGATGCGGATGAGGCCTACCGATGCGGTCTAGTGAACCGCGTTGTCCTACACGATCAGCTTCTGGCAGAAGCTGACTCGCTGGCGGGCCGCGTCGCTGAGCGAGGATCTATCGCTGTACAGTACGCCAAAGACGCTGTCACACGTGGCCTCGATATGCCACTCGATCAGGCGTTGCGCCTCGAAACTGAGTTGACGATAATACTACAAACAACCGAGGACAGGGCTGAAGGCGTACGCGCGTTCCTAGAGAAACGTAAGCCTCGTTTCCGCGGCCGCTAGGCAGGTCCCAACTGGAGGAAGCAAACGTATGCAAGTGATCCTTGAAACCGACGAAGCATGGTCGCTCATGGCACTATTAGTGTCGCAGATCATAGATCAGAGCGGCATCTCACAAGAGGCGAAGACGAACCTGCGAAACTGGCGCACCAAGCGGGCTGATGGCACCGTAGAAATGGATGAAATCGCCGTTGAGATGAACGAATTTCTCGGGACCGTCCTAGACGAGAAGACCACCAAACTCATCCGACAAAAGGGCCATTACATCTCGACCAGGGACAGGCGCTAAGGAGAAAACCGATGAAGGTAGATCTTACCGTAGACGAAGCTTGGACGCTCCTGGCGGTGGTCGTGGACCATGTGGTCGATGAGGCCGACCTTTCGGACGAGGACCGCGCCCGCATCAAGCGCTGGCGCAGCGAAGAGATGAAGCTGAACAGCGAGGCGATGAGGGTGCTCGCCCAAAAGGTCAACGAAGACCTGGAGAAGACTAGCAGAGCGAAGGAGCGCAGCCCCATCCGCCGGCCCGACTGGGCGGGGTAGTAAGCGCGTCTGTTTTGCTAACTACCGTAATATCCCGCTCACCCTGAGCCTGTCGAAGGATGAGCCATCGTCTTGCGTCTCTAAAGTGGGATTCTACGTGTACATTCTCCGATGTTCTGATGGCTCCTATTATGTGGGCCATACCGATAACCCAGAAATGCGGTTCGCAGGACATCAACAAGGTAAGATTTCAGGCGACACGGCGAGCCGTTTGCCTGTTCAGCTTATGTTCATTGAGGAACTGCCTTCGCGCCAGGACGCTTTTGAGCGTGAAAGACAGATCAAAGGTTGGACTCGGGCTAAGAAGGAATCCCTCATCAATCGGGATTGGGAGCGTTTAAAGGAGTTATCGACGGCTCATGGTTCGACAGGCTCACCCTGAGCGGGAAATTTGGACCACCTGAGTGAACGCGTTCGAGACCATCATCTACGCCAAGCGCGAGACCGTCGCCTGGATCTCGCTTAACCGCCCGCAAGTCCACAACGCTATCGACCTCCGTATGCGGGACGAACTCTGGGAGGCGATACAAGCCGCCCAGCAAGACCCGGGCGTTCGAGTCGTGGTCGTTCGAGGCGAAGGCGCGTCCTTCTCGTCTGGTGCTGATATTAACGACTTCGGCGCATCTTCTTCGTACATCGAAGCTCGCCGGGCGCGGCGCGAACGAGACCTTTGGGGCGCGCTCGCCTACTTCCCGAAGCCGCTGATCGCCGCCATCCATGGCTATGTCCTCGGCGCCGGCCTTGAACTGGCGATGCTTTGCGATATTCGCGTCTGCGCCGAAGACGCCGAGTTAGGCTTACCGGAGGCGAAGCTAGGGTACATCCCGGCCGCCGGAGGCACCCAACTCCTGCCTCGTTTGATCGGAAATGGGCATGCTTTAGAGATTATGTTAACTGGTGAGCCAATAGAGGCGCTTGAGGCCTATCGCCTAGGTCTAGTGCACCGCGTTGTGCAAAGCGTTACAATTAGGGCTGAGGCCGAGAGCTATGCCAAGCTTCTCGCGGATAAACCGCCCGAAGCGTTACGTCTAGCGAAAGAAGCGGTGTTAAGAGGTCTTGATACGCCGCTCGATCAGGGTCTAGTACTGGAACAAAGGCTGGCGCGGTCGGCACTCACGGGAAATTGACATGATAGCTAAGGTCGGCTCGCTACAAGCGATGCACTTTCCCGGCGGGCGTCCCGTATTCTTATTCGCCCTCTTGGTCATTCTAGGAGTAGCGCTTACTCTATCGGCGATCTACTTCTGGCCTGACCAAAACGATGGCATCAACCTGGGAAGCATCGATGATTTTGTACCCAGCAGCGTCACTACTTCCGCAGAGCACGGGTTTCATCTGGTGCGCCTGGATTCGAGCGAGTTCCTCGCTTTCTCGATGATCGACCCACACAGCTCAGTCGCTTACGCAGGCCGAGCAGACGCAGGCGACTGCCAAGTCGCCTGGCGGCCGGATATGTATACACAGGGTAAGGAAGGCTGGTTCCGCGACACGTGCAGCGGCAGCACTTACGACCTGGACGGCACCCGCGTCTTCGGGCCGAGCCCGCGCGACCTAGACCGCCACCCGGTGACCGTTGAAGACGGTAACGTATATGTGGATACCTCGACAGTGAACCGAGGAGAGGATTGCTGCGCTGCACAGGATTAAGTTACCGCAAACTCCTAAGAATGCAGCGACCACGCCGCCAACAGCGGTAGCACACGCTAAGCCTACCTCGGCGCTGCCAGCGCCGAAGATCGTTTTCGCTTTCGTCGTTATCGCTGTCGCAGGCTTGGCCCTCGCTCTGTCTTTGATCTACGCCTGGCCATCTGCCGAGCCGGAGCAGCCGCTACGTGTCGTCACGGCTGGCAACGTAGACGACTTCGTTCCCGGCAGCGTCACCCACTTCCCAGATCAGGAGTTCTGGCTCGTGCGGCTAGAGTCAGGGCAGTTCCTTGCGTTTGACCACCGCGACCCAGCGGACGGCTGTATCGTTCCCTGGCGTCTCCAACTTTTCCTGCTGGGCAAAGAGGGATGGTTCCGCAATCCCTGCCACGGACAGACTTACGACATCGAAGGCAATTGCGTCGCCGGCCCATGCCTAAGAGGGTTGGACCGCTTCTCAGTTTCGGTCCGTAACGACCGTGTGATCGTCGATACCCGAACGATAACGGAAGGGCCACCACCCATCACCGGACACTAGCGCTCGACTGGCTATTCTTACCAATACTAGCTCATAGCTACAAATCTCCTTGCTCGCCAAATTCGTAACTGTTATGATCTGAAATCATCGCGGACTTGGGGCAAAATAGGGGGCGAGGAGGCGGTGCTCTCATGCTGAAGCTGATACGCAACAGGCTTTCGACGGGTTTTATAGCCGCGTTAATGGTGATCGCGGTCATGCTGCTTGCGGTCTCTTGCGGCAGTAGCAGCGAGGATCCGGGCTCCCCGGACGACTCGGAGCCGTCCAGCGACGTCTCTAGCGGCGACAACGTGCTCCGCCTGCCCGGAGGCGATCCGATCACCCTCGACCCCGCCCTAGCCAGCGATGCTGAATCCGCCAGCTATATCGTCGAGATATTCAGCGGGCTGGTTACGCTAGACCGAGACCTCAACGTAGTGCCGGACGTAGCGCAGTCCGTTGACGTTAGCGACGACGGCAAGACATATACTTTTAAACTCCGGACCAACGCCAACTTCCATGACGGCTCCCGTCGCGTTACGGCCAACGACTTCAAGTATTCGATGGAGCGCTCCCTCGATCGCGAGACACAGTCCACTACTGCCGTTCTATACCTTGGCGACATAGTTGGCGCCAAGGAGTTCGCAAACGGCCGCGCCGAAGAGGTCAGCGGCATCAAAGCGATCGACCCCAACACCCTCGAAATCACCATCGACGCCGCTAAGCCGTACTTCCTGTCGAAGCTGACCTATCCAACGGCGTTCGTCGTCGATCAGAACAACGTAGAGAGCAACCCGCGCAGCTGGTTCCGCCGGCCCAACGGCACCGGCCCCTTCAAGCTTACAGAATGGCGGCTGGGTGAGCGGATCGTGCTGGACGCATACGAGAGGTTCTACAACGGCCGGCCGAGCGTCGACCGCGTGGTCTTCAACATGGCCCTCGGTTCCTCTCTGACCGCCTACGAGAACAACGAGCTCGATCTATCTGGCGTTGGCATCAACGACATTGAGCGCATACGGGACGAGCGTGAGCCGCTGAATCAGCAATTCGTGACGCAGGAGCAATTAGACGTCTGGTACATCGAATTCAACAGCACAAAAGCACCTTTCGACGATCCTAAAGTCCGGCAAGCTTTCACTCATGCCATCGATAAGGACAAGCTGGTCGAAGTCGTCCTTCTCGACGCCGTACGGAAAGCGAACGGCGTCCTGCCCCCTGGGATGCCGGGGTACAACGCTAACCTTGATGGCTTGGAATACGATCCCAACAGAGCTAAGCAGCTGCTAAGCGAGTCGAAGTACGGCAGCGCTCAAGGCCTGCCGCCGATCACGATGATCTCTTCCGGTGGAGGCGCCAGCCTTGGCCCAAGCAGCGAGGCGATCCTCGCTATGTGGGAAGAAACGTTGGGAGTCACGGTAGAGGTGCAGCAGAGCGAATTCGCTACGTTCCTCCAGCAGATACAGCGCGGAGACTTCCAGATGGCCGAGCAGGGCTGGATTGCGGATTACGTGGACCCGGAGGACTTCCTGGACATCAAGCTTCACAGCCAGAGCACCGACAATTACGGCCGCTACAACAACGCGGAGTTCGACCGTCTGGTAGAGCAGGCGCGCACGGAGCAAAACAGCGAGGCGCGCATGAATCTGTACAGGCAGGCGGAGCAAATCGTCGTTAACGATGCGGCCTGGATTCCCTTATACCACAGCATGGATAACGCTTTGGTCAAGCCCTACGTGAAGGACTACAACGTTTCTCCGCTGGTTATACCGACCTTGCGTTACGTAAGCATCGAACGATAGTATAAAGCAACTGTTTCGGCGCTTAGCCTAAGATTCGTTCAGGCTGGTCATCGATAATAGCGCCGTGCAGGGCTTAAGCGATGCAAGGCCTGTTGCCATATGTTACTCGTAGGTTGCTTTGGGCGCCTGTACTCCTCTTCGTGGTTTCGCTCGTAACCTTCGCCCTGGGCCGCTACGGCCCCGGCGACCCGATAGCCGTCCTGCAGGCGCAACGCCTCGATCCCGAAGTAGCCGAAAGCATCCGCCACGAACGCGGCCTAGACCAGCCATTCGTGGAGCAGTACTTAACCTACATCTCGAACTTCTTACGCGGAGACTTAGGCGAAAGCTTCAGTATCTATCGCGGGATTCCCGTCCAAGACATCATCTTCCCCAGGATGTGGGTCAGCTTCCAGTATAGTTTCCTCGTGTTGATCATCACGTACGCCATCGGCATCCCTATCGGCATCTTCACAGCGCTTAAACAAGGCACTTGGCTCGACCCGTTCGTAATCGGCGGCTTTCTTTTCATAGCCTCGATCCCCGTCCTGGTCGTAATCCCGATACTCCAGTGGCTATTCGCCTTGCAGCTCGGCTGGCTGCCGAGCGGCGGCTGGCAGATAAACGAAATAGCAGGTATCGAGTTCGGCATTTTCGACAAACGTATCATGCTGCCCGTAATAGCCCTTACTCTGCCCGGACTGGGGGGAGTCGCAAGGCTCATGCGCATCTCAACGCTCGAGGTATTAGGCGAAGACTTCGTTCGTACGGCCCGGGCGAAAGGGCTTCACGAGATCACCGTCGCTAGCCGGCACGTCGCCCGCAATTCGCTGCTGCCCTTAGTAACGATCATGGGTTACGAACTTGCCGGCTTGATGGGCGGAGCTATATTCACCGAGACGTTGCTCGGTATCCCAGGCGTCGGTCAGCTAGCCTTCCAAGCCATAACAAGCAACGACTATGACATTGTGATGGCGCTTGTGCTTTTGGGGGCATCGGCTTTCATAGTGGCTATGCTGGTCGTCGACATCGCCTACACCTTCGTCGATCCCCGCGTACGTTACAGACCCGGAGAATTGCTGTAATGGCACAGGCAGAGCTTCTAGAAAGCGCTCCGGAAGGGCGCTTGGCGAGTCTCGGCCACCACCCATTAGTCCAAACTTTACGCCGGCTTAGTCGCCGAAAAGTAGCTATGATCTCGCTTCTTGTGATCGTGGTCATCTATCTCATGGGCATCACTGCCCCTTGGACGGCCCCCTACGGCTTTCGGGAGACCGACCTTGATAACACCTTCGCCGGCCCCACTCTTGAGCATCCGTTCGGCACCGATAGGCTCGGGCGCGACATGCTCAGCCGGGTCATGTGGGCCGCTCAGACAACCGTCATAATCAGTGTGCTGGCTATCGGCTCGGGCACTATCCTTCTCGGCGTCGGGTTGGGCCTTCTCTCGGGCTACCGCGGCGGCTGGGTGGACGCCGTGATCATGCGAGTCGTCGATCTCATCTCCTCGATGCCCAGCCTGTTGATTCTCATACTGGTTACCAGCACGATACGCCCCAGATGGGAAGATATGTGGCGCGATTTCGAACAGTGGTCCAGCATAGGCGGCATCCGAGAGTCTGGCGCGACCGACTACATGCTCGTTTTCGGCATTTTGGCGCTGCTTGGCTGGGGCAGTATGGCCCGCTTCATCCGCGCTCAAGTATTGACGCTGCGGCAGTCCGAATTCGTCCTGGCAGCGCAGACCCAGGGCGCCTCCACCTGGCGCATTATCTGGGTGCACCTCCTGCCGAACGTCTCACACCTGATCGTGCTCGTCGTTACCGCCTCGCTGGGCGCCGTAGCCGGGACTGAGATAGCTCTCGCCTTCCTCGGCATAGGCGTGCGGCTGCCACACCCAAGCTTCGGGACCATGATCTTCGAATATAGCGGCCTCAGGCAGTTCCAAGCCCACCCAAACGTTTTCTTTATCCCTGCTGCGTTCGTGAGCGCGTTACTGGTCTCGTTTAATCTCCTCGGCGACGCTCTTAACGACGTTCTTAGCCCTCGCCGCCGCAACATGAGCCGTTGAGCCATTCCGCCATTAAATACAGCGTGTTATAATCACAACCGGAGAGTGTGAATGAACGTTTCCACTGAGAAGTTAGCAGACGGTCAGGTTTCTCTGGCCATCGAAGTAGACCCGAAGCAGGTAGAACTGTTCCGTCAGCGCGCCTACAAACGACTCGTCCAGCGATTTAACATACCGGGTTTCCGCAAGGGCAAAGCGCCGATGGCGATCGTAGAGCGACACCTGGGCAAAGAGGTCTTGCAGCAGGAGGCGATAGACCTTTTGGTGCCAGAAGTGACGAACGAAGCCATCAAAGAGCAGGGGCTCGATGCCATCGACGTGTCGGACGTTGAGGTCGACCAGGAGGAGCCGCTGATCCTCAAAGCGATAGTTTCCCTGCGCCCCATCGTTGATCTCGGCGACTATAAGTCTTTGCGTATGGAACGTGCGTCGGTCTCTGTCGACGAAGCTGAGGTCGATAAAGAGATGGAAGCGCTGCGTCAACGCTATGCCGTGCAAGAGCCCGTCGATCGCCCCGTTCAGTGGGGAGACATCGTTCGCGCAGACCTGAGTGGCACCGTAGACGGTAGACCCGTCTTCAGCGAAGAAGACACGCAGTTCCGGCTACACGAAGACCAGACGCTCATGGTGCCTGGCCTGGCTGAGAAACTGATCGGCCTGAAAAAAGGCGAGTCCAATCAATTCAGCATAACTCTGCCGGATGACTTCCGCCGTAACTTGGCCGGCAAGGAGTGCGAGTGTTCTGCTCTAATACATGAGGTTAAAGAGGAGAAACTACCCGAACTCAATGATGGTTTCGCTCGGGAGGTAGGTGAAGGCTTCTCCGATCTCAAAGCCCTTCGCGAACGTGTGAACGATAATCTAAAGCAAGACTTGGAAGCGGAAGCTAATTCGGCTTTCAGTAACTCTATAGTGGAAAATCTGGTCGATACCGCGCAGATGGAATATCCAGAATTGCTCGTCGAACAAGAGATCGATAGGCTTCTGCAGGACCAGACCTCCTCTAGCGGCCAGGCCGACGTCGAACGTTATGTAGAGCAACTAGGTAAAACGCAAGAAGAATTACGAGGAGACCTTCGACCAGAGGCCGAGCGCCGGGTCCGCCGCACATTGGTCCTCAGTAAAGTAGCCGAACTAGAGGGCATAGCGATCACCCACGAGGATATAGATGAAGAGATAGACCGCATTGCTATGTCCGCCGGTGCGCAGGGCGAACAAATAAAAATGCTTTTCGGCAGTCAGGCCGGGCACGATGCTATCGGCCGCACCCTGCTATCTCGCAAGACTTTAGATGCGCTGGTAGCCGTTGCTACCGGCCAGGCGGAAACTGGGGCCGCAGAAGCCGCGGCTGCCGCAGCCGAGGAACCAACACAGGCAGAAGTGGAAACCACGAAACGAAGGACAAGAAGGAAGAGCCCTGAAACAACTGAGGTAGGTGAGACTTCATGAATCGACCTGAGAACATCATCCCGATGGTAGTAGAGACCAGCGCGCGCGGCGAGCGGGCTTTCGACATCTATTCGCTGCTGCTGCGAGAGAGGATCGTCTTCCTCGGAACGCCGATAGACGATCACGTAGCTAACTTAATAATAGCTCAATTGCTGTTCCTCGAGAGAGAAGACCCAGACAAGGACATCAGCATGTATATCGGCTCCCCGGGCGGCGTCATCAGCGCGGGCCTGGCCATCTACGACACCATGAAATTGATACGGCCTGAGGTTTCCACTATTTGTCTGGGCATGTCGGCGAGCATGGCAACCGTATTGCTATCCTCAGGCAGCAAAGGCAAGCGCTATGCGCTGCCTCACTCGACGATCCATATGCATCAGGCGCACGGGGGCGCTACCGGCCAGGCATCGGATATCGAGATCGCCGCAAGGGAGATCCTCCGAAATCAGCAAATCATCCGGGATATTCTCGCAGAGAACACCGGCCAGTCACAAGAACGCATCGCGCGTGACTCCGACCGCGACTACTACCTGGATGCATATCAGGCGAAAGAATACGGTCTCGTCGACGAAGTTCTCGAACAGGCGACACCGCTAACGAGTTAATACATATGCCAAACGTACGAAGCAGCGGAAGGGTCCAATACCATTGCTCTTTCTGTGGCAAAAGCCAGGACCAGGTCCAGCGGCTTATCGCCGGGCCTGGTGCGGTGTATATCTGCGATGAGTGCGTAGACCTTTGTCGCGAGATCATAGATGAGGAGACGAACCCCACTAGAGGCCGAACGCCCCTACAGAAGATACCGCCGCCGAAGCATATCTACGAGCGGTTGAGCGAGTACGTAGTAGGACAAGAGCGGGCGAAGAAGGTTCTCTCTGTAGCCGTATACAATCACTATAAACGCATCGCCGCTAGCGCTAATAATCGTCAGGGGATCAACAAAGGATCTGAGGTCGAGCTAGAGAAGAGCAACATCCTGCTTCTCGGCCCCACTGGCAGCGGCAAGACGCTTCTCGCGAAGACGCTGGCGAAGATCCTCGACGTTCCTTTCACGATAGCCGATGCGACTACTCTAACGGAGGCCGGTTACGTCGGTGAAGACGTCGAAAATATACTGCTGCACCTTATCCAGGCGGCCGATTTCGATATCGCCCGCGCCGAACGCGGCATCGTTTACATAGACGAGATCGACAAGATCGCTCGCAAGGCCGGCGACAACCCGTCTATCACCCGCGACGTCTCCGGCGAAGGCGTCCAGCAGGCGCTGCTCAAGATCATCGAGGGCTGCGTTGCCAACGTGCCGCCACAAGGAGGCCGTAAGCACCCGCATCAAGACTTCCTACAGATAAACACGGCGAACATCCTCTTCATCTGCGGCGGCGCCTTCGAGGGGCTGGACAGGGTCGTAGATAGGCGTACCGGGCTGCACAAGACCATCGGCTTCGCGTCACAGCGGAGCATATTCAAGTCACACGAAATCAGCGACGAGCTTTTAAAACACGCTACCTCGGAAGATCTACTTCACTATGGGCTCATCCCGGAGTTCGTAGGACGGTTGCCGGTGCTCGTAACCCTGCACTCGCTGAACAAAGCCGACCTTGTGACGATCCTCACCGAACCGAAGAACGCCCTTGTGCGCCAGTATCAGCGGATCTTCTCGTTGGACGGGGTGGAACTCGTTTTCACGCCGGAAGCACTCGAAGCCGCCGCTGAGGGGGCGATCCAGCGCAAAACAGGCGCTCGCGGCCTACGTACGGTCTTCGAAGAAGCGCTCCTCGATGTTATGTACGACATCCCATCCCAAAGCGAGGCCAAGAAATGCGTAGTGGACGCTGAAACGATCCATGGAAACCGCGAACCACTGCTGCTCACGCGCGCGGGCAAAGCTTTGGAGGATGGGCCGGAAGAAGAAACGGCTTAAAGGAGATTTACGGAATCAGAAACGGCGCTCGATGAGCGCCGTTTTTCTCTTTAAAGGTCCTGGATCACCCGGCTTACGAGCTGTAGCACGAGGATCGCTACCATCGGGCTGAGGTCTATCATTCCGAAGCGGGGAAGCACTTGGCGGATCGGCGCCAGGATCGGTTCGGTGATCTCATGCAGCGCCACTACCAATGGATTACCCGGGTTTAACGGCTTTACCATCATCACCCAGGACAAGATTATCCTAAAAAAGATAGCCGCGGACAGCACGGACACTAAAAGGAAGACGAAATTCTTAAAAAGGTCGATGGCTTATCCCCCTAGTTGCTTGGCCTTCTCATAGGTCAAAGTTATTGCGTTTATTATCGCCGCTCGTACTCCGGCCTCCTCAAGCGCCAGCAAGCCTTCAGTCGTAGTGCCAGCGGGCGACGTCACCATATTCTTAAGCTCCGCGAGATGCTTGCCGCTTTCTTCTGCGAACCGAGCCGACCCGATAACGGTCTGCAGAGCTAACTCAGCAGCCACGTCCCGCCGCAAACCGATGTGAACGCCCGCATCCACCAGCGCCTCCAGCATCAGGAAGACGAAGGCAGGCCCGCTACCGCTGAGCGCGGTCGCCATGTCGATCTGCTTCTCGTCGCTAACGTAGATCTCTTTGCCTAGTGCAGTCAGGATGCATTTCACTTTTTCGCGTCCCTCAGGTGAGACCCCCTCTGAGGCCGTCCAGACGCTCATCCCTTCGCCTATCTGGGCTGGCGTGTTCGGCATAACACGAACTACAGCGTTATGCCCAAGCTTCTGCCGCAGCGTCGCCAGCGTTACGCCCGGCATTATCGAGATAACCGTCTGGTGATGCGAAAGCGAGCCAAATCCATTTGAAACACCGGCGAAATCCTGAGGCTTTATGGATAGAAGGGCCATATCCCGACCACGAACCGCTGCGGCATTGTCGCCGTTGTGAACGGCAACGCCGTAACGGCCGTTCAGATAATCGAGGCGCGAAGATACGACATCGCTCACGGCGATGTCTTCGGCAGAGGCAACGCCCTTCGTCAGCAGGCTGCTGATGATCGCCTCCCCCATCACTCCCCCACCGATGAAAGCAATACGCATACGGCTCCGCTACTTTCCTTCTACCAGCGGTCTTTCGCCGAATATCGCCCGACCTATGCGAACCATCGTTGCGCCTTCCTGGATCGCCACCTCGAAGTCGTCGGTCATTCCCATGGATAATTCGTCTAGCCCAACGGCGTCTCTAAGTTCGTGCAGACGTTTGAAGACGAACCGAACGTCCTCGGGATCTTCGACCTGCGGCGCGACGGTCATAAGGCCCCGAACATCGACTGCTGGCAACTGGGCGATGGATGCCAACGCCGCAGGCAGATCAGCGGGCGAGAAACCGTTCTTTGTGTCTTCTCCGGCCACGTTGACTTCCAAGAGAACAGGGACCCGTTTACTCGCTCGTTTGCTAATGGCCTCCGCCAGGCGAAGCGAGTCGACGCTTTCGATCATGTCGAATAACTCAGCCGCTGTTTTCACCTTGTTCGTCTGAAGGTGGCCCACCAGGTGCCACACCGGCTGCATGCCCAGGGCCTCGAGATATTTTATCTTCGGCTCCGCTTCCTGGATCCAATTTTCGCCTATATGCCGGATGCCCGCCTCGAAGGCTTGTTTGATGGCATCCGGCGAGAAAGTCTTGCTCACCGCCACCAAGGCGACCTCGTCGGGCGAGCGATTCGCGCTCTCCGCCGCGCGTTCGATCCTTCGTTGCAACGCCTGAACGTTTTCAGCTATGCTCATAGCCGATTTTCCCACAGGAATCATATCAAATGCTAAGCTGGTTCTCTACTCCACCGATGGCGGAGAGTGGTGCTTTTCCCAATAGCCGAAGGCCACGAAAGCCCCAACCACGGCAATAAGGAAAAGTAGTGCGAATGCCCAATGCACCGTCAAAAGGAAGAAGAGCGTTAAGACCGCACCGATACCGACAATGAGGGCAACGAACGGCCAGAACAGGATGCCAAAGATAGCTCGCATGATAATGAACGTTTCGAGCCACCAAGGCGGGGGTTTATCGGGAGAGGGTGGATAGTACATATGGCCGCTAATAAAGCCTCCGTATCTAGTATATACCATTGCGATATCTAAAGCGGGGCTTATCGGCCGCATAACTGGAGTTATAACGCGTATTAGACGCTTTTCTGCCGAAAGGGGTCGCTCTCGCTAATGCCTCAGCGCTCGCTGTGTCAAGTCGCTGAGGCATCGCCTTATGGCATCACGCAAAAGCTGGTTGATTACAATGCTCGAAGCGCTTCTACATACGCCATTTCGCAACGTTGACAAGCATCCGCACACTCGCGACAGTGGGCCATCATGCCCTCGTGGCGTCGGCATTCGGCGCCGCAAACCTGGCATGCTACGATGCAGGCTTGTAACTGGCTGCGCAATATGCTGATATCCGGCTCTAATTCACGCGACATGAGCCGCCCGGTGGTCAAGCATACATCAGCGCAATCCAGACACAGCCGAATACAACGGTCCAGCATCTGCATATCTTTCTCAGCGAGGCAAGCATCGGCGCAACTCGTGCAAGCCTGGGAGCAATCGTAGCACTCTTCTATGCAGCTTGTAAGCAAGCCAACTTCTAGAGGAGCTTTTACTTGGGTGGGTTTGTACCATCGTGCGTGCATGAGCCATGATCGACCTCCTTCTTTGTCTATTACAGCTATCAGAGCTACGCGATAACGAGGAGCCTGTTTCATAAATACAAACGCCCGCAATCGCTGGGCATTACAAAGATATAGCAGACCTTAGATGAAATCGGATTCGCCTTATAACAACCTCGAACAATAGCAGCGGTTAGGGAAACGCTCGCAATTCTGAATCCTGCTGCTAGGCCAGCCACTCGACGCAGCATTCCGCCTAGCAACGCCAAGATTTCAGAATAACGCTGAAGGAGATGGCACTACGGCACTATATATTGCGAAAATGTCTACATAGTAATAACATGTCGAATAACCATTTGTGCTTTTTTTGACTAGCGGGCTCGCTCGGAATTAGGTAAGATGCTTTTATGCGCTCAGACGAGAGTAGCGTTGGATCGCTCGGTGAGATACTCCAGAGAGCACGCCTGACGCAAGGCCTATCTCTCGAACAAGTTGAACAAGCGACTCATATCTCCAGACGCTACATTGAGGCGCTTGAGCACGAACATTTCACTATCCTCCCCGCACCGGTATACGCGCGCGGCTTCCTCCGTACTTACGCTTCGTTCCTCGGCTTAGAGCCGACTAAGTTGATGCCCCTCTTTCCCGTGAGCTACCTTGACCAGCCCGCGATGCAGCCTCTGCCGAAAGTGGACCGGCCGCCTGTGTGGTCGGCGAGCTGGCTGGTGGCAGGAGGCATTGTAGCTTTCCTAATCCTCGTTATCACGCTGTTGTACGCCTTCGCAGGCGGCGGTGAGGAGAGTTTCTTAGGCACAACGTCTCTCCCTGAAGAGCAGACGGGAGGCTTGCAGACATCGCCATCACCACAGCCGACGTCCGCGCCAGTAGCTCAAGGCGGCGCCGTGCCCGATCTGGAGGGCCGGACGTCGGCTCAAGCGATCGAGCTTTTACAGCAGATAGGGCTTGGATACGCTATATTCGAAACTTTTAGTGACCAAGCACCCGCGGGCCAGGTAATCGAGCAGAGTCCTTCTTCAGGAACTGAAGTAGACGGCGGGCAGATAGTTACGCTGATAGTGAGCAGAGGCCCGCGTTAGCGCCTCGGCTAAATACGGATGTCCTCCGTCAGAACGTACACGACCTCTGTCCTGTAATCGAGGAGCTCGAAATCGAAATTCTGGTCTTCGATAAAACCGACAATCTTCGTGATGACCTCGTCGGCATGCTGAGCGTCCGTACTGATACAACAGAAGCCGATCGATGCGATTTGCCAGCTATCTAAGTTATCGACCTCAGCAACCGCAACGTCGAAACGGTTGCGTACCCTCTCGATCAAGGGCCGTACTACCTGGCGCTTGCCTTTAAGAGAGTGGTTCTCCGGCAGGCGTAACCAGACGCGACAGACGCCTACAACCAACGGTCATTCTCCTGTGTTAGCTCGACTTACCGGCAACGAGAGGTCTTCCGGCCTTTCGAGTCCGAAATATTGCAGAAATTGAAAGGTCGTGCCGAGCAGGACGGGCCGGCCCCTACCGGTTGAACGGCCGACCTCAGTTATGAGACCACGCCCCTTAAGCGAGGCGACGGCCCGTTCCGAACCCGACCCGCGCAGGGCTTCGATGTCGGTGCGGGTTATCGGCTGTTTGTAAGCGATTACGGCAAGGGTTTCCAATGCGGCTCGGGATAGGGGTTGGTGGTCATTCGAACCTATCACCCTCTGCACATATTGCGCAGCTTCAGGCGCCGTTACCATCTGAACTAGGCCGTTATCGCGCTGAATTCGCACCCCACGCCGCTGGCACGCTTCGGCGAGTGTCTCCAATTCCTTTTCTGCGGTCTCCGCATCGATGGACAAGATGTCCGCCAAGTCCGCAACGGTAATTGGGCTGGCAACCGCGAAGAGAACGCTTTCGATCACTATCCCCAGCTTCTCTGTTGGAGGCGGTTGAAGTTTTCGCAAGCGCTATTCGGCCTCCTGCCCCTCATCCGAGGTCACAACTTGAGAAGGGGCAGAGGCGCCAGGCTCGAAGTGCACTTTTATGACGGGTGGGGCGAGCAACGGCACGCCGATCCGGTTTTGAGCGACTTCCTGCACGACGCCTCTTGCCGTATCGGTTGTATCCAAGATGTTCGCGTCCTGGCTTAGGAAGAGGTCGACGACAACCTCCATGCCGTTCTTACCGCCGTAGACTTCAGCTTCGGCTTCCTTCACTTCCGGCATGGCCATCAAATCGTGGACGATCTGTTCACGCACGGAAGCGCCGGAGATAACTGTCTTAACCTTGCCGTTTTCCATAAGCCTTATATCGGAGACGGGGAGTGGCAACAACTCGATGATTATCACGATTACGGCGACCAGAGCGACGAAGAGCGCTCCCAGGCTGATGATCATCTTGGATTGATTGTCGGTGTGGTCCTCCAGGTAGCCGGTAAAGTCTTGTAAACGCTCGATCACTTGGTCATCAGCGGTCCACGCCGCAAGTATCACCACGACCATGAGGCCTAGCAGTAAGGCAGCCAGCAGGATTACGGCCACGCGGTTCTTATCGTTCATTCGTTAGTTCCACGCCGGATATCGCCGGCAAAGGGACGAATTACGCAATTCTCACCGCGAAGTTTAGCTTTGGAGGCTTCGCTGGTCAATCCCCGATACCATGTAGTTTGTCAATAACGGACTGTAGTGAGCCTTCGGCAGCCCCACTAATAAGCAGACCTAAAGGTCTGCAGCTACGATTCTTTTCCGCTCACCCCGAGCCCTTCGGCAAGCTCAGGATGTACTTGTTGAGGCGCATCCATCATAGACTCTCATATTTTAACCGCCCAAAACGGGAGCATCAATTTAGCAGCGGCTGAAGCCACAGATGGGACAGCAAATGCAACCCTCTCCATGCACGATCGGGCCGCCACAGTCAGGACAACGAGGGCCTTTCATATTCCGGTTTGCGTTCATATCATCCTCCGCACAAGTGTTCTTATTTATAGTTAAGAATTTAGAACACTTGTGCGGAGTTGTCAATAGCATAAAACTAAAGCGGCAGACTAAGTCTGCCGCTTTAGTTTTATGGGCCTAGATTTACTTTACCCTATGCGCCAACAGGTGAACGCTGATTGTCGGCCGTAAGCAACGGCCTGCCCACTGCCTCCGCTATAAGGCTGAGGCGACCCATCAGCTTATTGAAATTCTCAAAAGTCAGCGACTGCGCCCCGTCGGAGAGCGCGTGGTCAGGGCTGGGGTGGACTTCGATCAGCAGACCGTCTGCTCCAGCTGCTACGGAGGCGAGAGCGACCGGCTCGACGAGGTACCACTTGCCGGTGCCGTGGCTCGGGTCGCCGACAACGGGAAGATGGCTGAGCCGCTTGACTAGCGGGATCGCGTTGACATCGAACGTGAAGCGAGTGGCCGGCTCGAACGTGCGCACTCCGCGCTCACAAAGGATAACCTGATTGTTTCCTTGGGCCAGTATGTACTCAGCCGCCAAAAGCCATTCCTGGATAGTATTGGACATGCCACGCTTTAATAGTACTGGCTTACCGGGCTTACCCACTTCATCAAGTAATGAGAAGTTCTGCATGTTGCGAGCGCCCACCTGAAGGATATCGGCATATTGAGCAACGATATCTAGGTCACGGACATCCATGATCTCCGTGATAACCGGCAGCCCAGTCGCCGCCTTCGCCTGGTCTAGCATCTTAAGCCCGTCTATGCCCAGGCCGCGGAAGGCGTGCGGGCTCGTGCGCGGTTTGAAGGCGCCGCCACGCAGGACGGTTGCGCCTCCCCCCTTCACGGCGAAGGCCGTAGACATGATCTGCTCCTCGGACTCCACGGAGCAAGGCCCTGCCATCACCATGGTCTGGCCACCGCCTATGGGCAAGCCGCCCACGCGAACGAGCGTGTCCTCTTTTTTGAATTCCCGTCCGACCAGTTTGTACGGCTTGCTGACGCGCACTACTTCAGCGACACCGGACAGCACCTCCAGTTCGTCCTGGAGTTCGGGATAGACCTCCCCCAAGACGCCTATGACGGTGCGCTCGGTGCCGCGCGAGAGGTGGCTGCGGAAGTTAAGCTCGCGCAACCTCTCCAGGACACCTTCTACTTCTTTGTCGGTGCAATTGGAATTCATGACTACTATCATCGGTTCGCCTCCCATGGAGTTTTCATTTCAGAGCTAAACAAGATCGGGGCGCAGCACCTTGGCGCCTCGTAGGTAGACGTGCTTGATCTCGTTTAAACCCTTGTTCGTGTTGATATGAAGAAGAACGCGCAGGCACATCGGCAGGCTGCCCGGCACGTTCATCTCGTGACCGCAGAGCATCGGAACCATAGTCCAGCCGATTTTGCGCGCCGCTACAGCCGGAAACTCGGCGTTCAGGTCCGCGGTAGTCGTAAAGAACGCGCTCACCACGTCTTCGGTCTTTATCTCGTTCAGTTGCATGATAGTTATCAATAGCTCATTAGTGGCATCTAAGACCGCCTCCGGAGTATTGCTATCCACTGTGCTAGCGCCTCGCACCCCTCGACACCACATACGTTATCTGCTTAACGACCGGTTACCGTTTTTACGTATTCCTTTACTGCCTGCGCCTGCCGTCCGAGCGGCGCCCTTTCGATTGTATCGATAATGGCACTGCCGACAACTGCCGCATCGGCATAGCGTCCTACGTCCTCTACGTGCTCTCGTTTAGATATACCAAAACCTACAGCGATAGGCAACGCTGTGTGCTTTCGGACCTTCTCGACCAAACCTTCCACTTCGGATGACATCTCGTTCCTGGCGCTCGTAATACCCGTCACGCTAATGCAGTATACGAAGCCCGACGCGTGAGCAGTCGCCTTTGCGATCCGCTCATCCGTGCTTGTGGGCGCTAACAGGGGGATCAGGTCTAGGCCATGTTCCGAGCAGGTCTGATGTAGCGGCCCGGCCTCCTCAGGAGGCAGGTCGACTACTATGAGGCCGTCAACGCCAACAGCAGCCGCTTCGCGAACGAACGCTTTCTCGCCAAAAGCGAGAATAGGGTTGTAGTATCCCATAAATATGAAAGGTACAGCAACCCCGCGTTTTCTCAGACCTCCCGCTACCTCGAGGCATATCGTAGGAGTGACACCCTGCTGTAGAGCGCGATAGCTCGATCGCTGGATCGTCGTGCCATCGGCCAAGGGATCGCTGAAAGGAACGCCGAGTTCGATGATGTCTGCCCCACCCTCGACCAGAGCGGGCACGATCTCAAAAGTTGATTCGACGTCTGGATAGCCGACCGACAGATAAGCCACGAACGCCGTTTCACCAGACTTTTTCAACTGCTCGAAGCATTCTGCCAAACGGCTCACGTTCCGCCTCCATTCTGCATGGCAAGGGTTGCGACGAAGCTGACGAAGTTAAAAAGAAAATGCGCCATGATGCTGATCCAAAGAGAACCTGTAAAGGCATACGCTAGGGCCAGGACGACTCCGATAAGCGAAAACGGGACGATGCTCCCCGGGTCGAAGTGGAGCAGGCCGAAGAGCACCCCGCTGATCAACGCCGAAATGGCGATGCCCCATCTCTTCTTAAGGCCGGCGAAGAGAAACCCCCGGAAGAACGTCTCCTCCGAAAGCGGCGCAGCGACGAGCGCTAGCACACCCGCGAGGACGACCAACACCGGTGTATCGAATATGTCGTCTTCTAGAGTGCTCTCAGGTTGGAGCCTTTCGATATCCAAGAGGCTTACGAGCGCGAGATAAACGGCGAGCACGAGCCAAAGGCAGAAAAGCGTGACAAACGGCTTCCACCAGTCGCCGCGCTGGGGCCAACGGAAGCCGAGAGCACCCCAGTCCGTGCGATATTTGACCACGCTGAAAACAATGGCAAGCCCTAGGAGCACCAGGTCAATGGCTATAGTGGCTAGTAAACCTGCCTTCAACAGCGGCCCGTCGTTATCAGTTCCCGGCGCGCCTACGACGATAACGGTGATGATGCTGGCGATGACGCCCGTAGCGAAGAACAGACCGATGACAGTCAGGAGATCCCGGATACCCCAAGGGACGAACTGCTGAAGTTTTATTTGCACGGTGTTACAACCGTTTTAAATTCGGCCGCCATTTGTGCATATTATGACGGACGGAAGAGGGAAGAGGAAGAACGAGCCAATCACCTCTTCCCCCTTCCCTCTTCCGTCCCCACCGCGTTGACGAGGTTAGGCCCGTAATTTAGACTATAGCTACGTTCCCAGAGGATTAACATGGCAAGCGAAGGTTACAGCCCACTCCTACTCGATCACTTCAACAATCCCCGAAACGTTGGCGTGATCGAAAATGCCAGCGCGGTTGCCGAGGAGTCGAACCCTGTTTGCGGCGACACTATGCGGCTGACTCTACGTATCGACGATGCGGACCGGATCCTAGAGGCAAGGTTTCAGACGGTCGGCTGTCCCGCCGCGATCGCGACTTCGAGTGCAGCGACAGAGATGATCACAGGCCAGCTAATTTCGGACATCGAGAGCCTGAGAAGGGACGACTTCGCGGCGGCTGTCGGCGGACTGCCCGCAAGCAAGGTCCACTGCTCAGTACTGGCCGCCGACGCCCTGCGTAAGGCCATCGCCGATTACAGAATGCGCCGGCCGCGTCCTAGCGCTGGGGACAGACCTTCTTCTCTTAACCTGTGGCAAAGATAGTCATGCCTAAAGCATAGGAGGCCTAAGTGACTCAGCAAAGCACCCTTGCTCAACTCATCGAGCTGACGAAAGGTCTACGATCAGATCTCGCTGAGGAACTGGCAACCGTCTCTCCTCAGCAATCGGGTATTGGTTCTGCCTGGGGTCTCGCCGACATTGTGCGCCATATAGGCAACCGCAGCCCTTCGTGGGAGCTTATTCAAAAACGCATCGCCGGCGAACCGGTCGCGCCACCGCCCAGGTTCGATCCAGAAGCCGCGTGGCGTCGTAACATCAATGCGGTACTCGATAATATGGCGTATCTGATCTCGATTATGGAGGGCATGAAGAACGAAGACCTCGATCTGACCCTAGGTGAAGGGGAAAACGTGCGAACGGTCAGGGGGATGCTAGAGTTCAGCATCGATCACTATAACGAGCACCTGAACGAGATCAGGCGATTGAAGCCCACGGTTATAAGCTAGCACTTCGGCTTACAGGAGTAACGGTACCATACCCAACCATGAAGGTCCCGCTGTGGCTTTGCTTTTGGCGGCCGGCGAATCGAGCCGGATGGGCAGTCCGAAACCTCTGCTGCGCTGGGGTAAAGGAACGCTGATTGAGTACCAGATCGAAGAATTTTCAGCCAGCCGCGTGGAAAAAGTGATCGTTGTGCTCGGTTATCGCGCCGAAGAAATCGAGGCTACTATCGCAGACGCTGAGGTTCAGATAGTGGTGAACGAAGACTATCGTTTAGGCCGGGCCACTTCCATAAAGGCGGGCGCCCACGCAGTGCCGGACGAGGCTAGGGTCATCGTGGCCATAAGCGTCGACCAGCCAAGGCCGCGGACCGTAATCGACGCGCTGTCGGAGGCTCACCTTAACAACAACCTTATCACGCTGCCGACTTATGGAGGGCGGAACGGGCACCCGCCGGTCTTCTCCGGATCTCTGCTCAATGAACTTCGTAACGTTAGCGAAGAGCGCCAGGGGCTCCGCGAGATCATGCAGCGGCACGCTTCGGAGATCACAAAACTTCCCTGGGACAGCGATGTCGTGCTTCTCGACATGAATACGCCCGAGGAGTACCAACGGGCACTCGCCCGGTATCCATTCGAATAACACTGTGAACGATAGCTTAAGCCTAACCTTTCTCGGCTCTGGAGACGCCTTTACACCTGGCGGTCGCTACTGGAGCAGCTTTCTCGTTAACGGCCGCTACCTCTTCGATGCATCGCCGACCCTTCTGCCCCATTTGAAGCGATTAGGGACCGCCCCGGAGGCACTTCAAACGATTTTTCTGAGCCACTTCCACGGCGACCACTTTTTGGGTCTGCCATTCCTCTTTCTAGAGTACACTTACATGACCGCCCGCACAGATGACCTGACGATAGTCGGGCCGCCCGGCGTGCAGGCAAGAGTGGAAGCACTCACCGATATCGCTTATCCGGGCCTAGACGAGCATGTCCTCGAATACCAGCGCCTATACGTAGAGGCGCAGGCGGGACAAACGCAACGCGCTGGTGACCTCACTTTTGACGCTCTGCCTATGAACCATATGCACGGCAAGCTCGGATGCTTCGGCTACCGCGTGCGCATAGGTGAGAGGATTGTCGCCTACACTGGGGATACTATGTACTGCCCTGAGATCGCACAACTCGCTCAGGGCGCCGATGTTCTGGTCACCGATTGCACCTATATGACCGGTGGGCCCGAGCACATGGGCCTTTCCGATGTTCGGCGGCTGCGCGAGGAGATAGATGCGAGGACGGCCATCGTTCTCACCCACGTCGAAGCTGAGCCAGACATCAGCCCAGACGAAGGGCTTATCGTCGCCCACGACTTCGAGACGTTTAACTTCCCTTAATCTAAGAGGAAACGTAGAGCGACCTTTAGGTCGCCATCAAGTTCCCAACTTTCTATGCAGCCGCCTAATGTCATTCTTGAGCGCCCGCTGGGAAGCGAAGAATCTACGTTTTGAGCCGTATTTATGCAGACTCTTCGCTACGCTCAGAGTGACATATGTTGATGATAGCTACGCCTTCGTACAAATAACGAATAGCGGCCAGATTTTATCTGGCCGCTATTTAATTGCCACTAAGTTTACTTAGTGGCTGCAGGCGTGGGCCTGGCCGCTACCATCAGCGGTCTGGAAGCTGCTGCCGCAAGCGCAAGTCTTAGAGGCATTCGGGTTGTAAATGGTGAAACCGCTCTTCATGAGGTCTTCGACATAGTCGATCTCAGCGCCGATGAGCAGCGGGGCGCTGTCTGGGTCTACCACGAGCTTGAGGCCATCCATCTCGATGACCAGATCGTCCTCTTCCGCCTCGGGCGCAAGCGCCATGCCGTACTGGTAGCCAGAGCAACCGCCACCAGCGATGAAGAGCCGCAGCGCGCCCTCAGAGATCCCGCGATCTTGCAATACTTCCTTGGCCTTCTCGACGGCCTTGTCAGTAATCGTAACTACACTACTCTCAATCATAATACCCCCTCGGCAATTGAATTCGATTCACCATTACTATTGTAGCCAGTCTAACAACGCATATCAACTGTGTCAACAACAATTCTACACAAAATCTCATTTTGAGCGACTCTTCTTCCCGCTCACCCTGAGCCCTTCGGCAAGCTCAGGATGTACTTGTCGAAGGGCGATGCTAGCGACAAATTAGGTCTTGGCAAAATTAGGTCGGACCGGATTTAAGGGTCCTGTCATGACTAAAATCAATCAGAAAGTTGGCGGACGCCTCCGCTTGTCGCATAGCTCTCAAGGATGCTCCGCACGATCGGCCCTGCCTCTCGAGATCCGGACTCGCCTTCCTCTAAAGCCACTATGACGACCGCCTGTGGCGCTTCTCTCGGCGCATAGCCGACGAAGAAGACGTGGTCCTGGAAGACGATATCCTCCGCCGTTCCCGACTTGCCGGCGATTGGCACCCGCGAGCCAACGAAGGTGTTGTACGCCGTTCCGCCGGGGCTGGCGACGACCAGGGTAAGGCCTTCGCGGATCGCTGCCCAGGTGGAACTGGCGAACTCCAGCCTCCGTACCTCTTCAGCGCTAAACTCTTCGACGGTTTCCCCGGCGGGTGACGCTATTTTTGTGACCAGCAACGGCTTGCGCACGAGGCCGCTGTTGACGATAGTGCTGTACATATTCGCCGTCTGGATAGGCGTAACGAGTAAGAATCCTTGGCCGATACCCATGTTCACGCTATCGCCGCTGAACCATACCTCACCCAAATTTTCCCGCTTCCATTCCGGAGTAGGAACAAGGCCGGCGGCCTCATCTATGCCGTTTACACCTGTCGGCTGCCCTAATCCCAAGGAACTGGCGATAGACGGCAGAATATTCGGGTCCTGGTTGTCGAGATTCAGCGCCACTTCATAGAAGACCGGGTTGCAGGAAGCCATAAGACCCTCCGAGAGCGTCAGAGCGCCCCGGTCCACGCTTTGCCAGTTATTCTTAGCAAACGCTTCGCCCAAGCCATACCAAACCGGCGGACAAGGAAACCGCGACGACGTTGAATACCCGCCTCGTTCGAGGCCGGCGGCGGTGGTCACGACCTTAAACGTCGATCCAGGCGGATAGCTCGCCTGCGTAGCGCGGTTAAGGAAAGGGAGAGCGGAGTTGGAATTCAAAGCTTCCCATTCGGATGCCGAAAGACCGCGAATAAAAGCGTTGGGGTCGAAGCGAGGATAGCTGGCCATGGCTAAAATGCCGTTGTTATTCGGGTCGAGCGCAACTACAGACCCCTTCTTCTGCCCGAGGAGGTCTTCGCTAAGCTTTTGGACGTTAACATCGATCGTAGTGGTGATGTCTTTGCCCGGCGTGGGCGTTTTCTCCGCTATCACTCTCGCCACTGTGCCTTCGGACGTCACTATTGCCAGCGTGCCACCTTTCAGCCCAGCTAGTTGGGCTTCGTAGGTGCCCTCCAGACCTGCCGCGCCGATCCTATCGCCCTCGCGATAGCCTTTATCCCTCAGCGTTTCGAGTTGCTCCGCCGAGACTTCAGTCATATAGCCGAGCATATGCGCGGCCAGATCGCCGTAGGGATAAAAGCGCTGGCGCTGCTCGCGCACGGTGACGCCGGGGATCTCGTGGAGTTCGGTCACCATCGTATCAGCCGTATCGGGCGGTAACGTCTTGATCGGTAAGAAGTAGTAGGCTGGCAAGGTAAGATCGATGCGCGACCTTACGTCGTCGGCGGTCATGCTGAGCTTCTGGGCCAGGGTCGCAACGAGCGAGTCGATATTCTCGATCGACTCCGGTACGACGCCAACGACCCAGACGCGAGCGTCGGTGGCAAGGGCAACGCCGTTTCGGTCGCTGATGGTGCCCCGGCGCGGCGACTGGCTGAAAAGATGAACGAAATTGGAATCGGTAAGGCCACGGAAGATGAGAGCAGGCGACCACTCGACTCGCCAGCCGTTACTCTCTTTTATAAGCTCCATGTTGCCACGCTCCTCTATCTCACCGAAGGACAGAGTAGTCACGTGGACCGTATATGGGAGCGGCGTTGTGTTCGGATCGGGGGAAGCGGTCAACTCGTAACGGACGCCGGTTATCGTCGCTTCTTCGCCTATGGCGCGATACCGGTCGACAAAATCTTGACGGCTGATGGACGTTTGGGCTGTAGTCGACATGATGTCGTACATCTCATCATATCGACGTTCGCCCCACAATCGTAAGAAAGCCTCAGCCGCCTCGGAGGATGATTTCAGTTCAGGGGTAGGGGAAGGCGCCGGCGAAGACGGACTCTCCTGTCCGACCAGGCCGCAAGCGATCGTCACTATGCAGACCGTTACGAGGAAGGTTAACGATCGCAACCGCCGGATGGCAACTAGCCATCTATCCACAACCAACCACCAGCAGCCATTATATCAACCGTTGACAAGCCAAGCTAGTCACATCTACGATCCGCTTGGCATACTTGGATTTTAGTAGGTGAATGTTTTTGAAGACCCGTCTTATCGGCTTTTTCCGTAATCTTTTAGTCACGCCGCCATTGATGATCGCCGGTCTTGGCTACGGTTTAGTGGTGGGATCGCTGATGGGTATCGGCATGGCTATCCTGCTATGGGACAAGGGCTTCAAAATGCCCTTCCGCTTGGGACCAATGAAGGCAGCAGCCAGAGCCGGGTTCAGCGGTATAGCGTTCCTCGGATGGCTGGTGACCGGGACTGCGGTGGGCGCGCTCATGCCGATCTTAGATAGGGGAACCTTCGTCGGCATCATAAAGTACGGTCTACCTTTGAAGCGCCACAGACACACCGACGCTAACGCCGGCCATCCTAACCCTTAGGCTGGCTTTTTGCTGGCGAGAGCCGTACTGAAAAAAACCAGCCCCACTGTCATTGCGAAGCGCTCTAGCGCTGAAGCAATCTCCGTCCGTTCTATTGCGCTGGCACAGTTGGGATCACCTTTGCTTATGTTGTCGCAACTCAGAGATTGCCACGGCCGCCTTCGGCGACCTCGCAACGACATCGCTTCCGTCATTGCGAAGCGCACCTAACGCTAAAGCAGTCTCAGACCGTTCTATTGCATTAGCTCGGAGTCACCACTTGGCTTCCGCTAGCGCAACTCAGAGATTGCCACGGTCGCCTCGGCGACCTCGCAATGACAAACGCCAAGCAAGTAGACACCTATGAGAAGCCAGACCTATAATAGATTTATCAAAAGGATCGCGAAGGAGCATCGAGTTTGACGTCGACAAGTGAACTGTCGCTGGAGGCGCTTGAGGATGTAGCGAAACGTATTCGCCGCGACATCGTCACCATGATCGCCGCTGCGAATTCGGGACACCCCGGCGGCTCCTTATCGGCAGTCGAGATATTCGTCGTCCTCTACTTCCGTATCGCCCGCCACGATCCCAACAAGCCAGACTGGCCGGACCGCGACCGAGTAATTCTTAGCAAGGGCCATGCCACGCCTATTATTTACGCCACCCTGGCAGAAGCCGGCTACTTCCCTATTGATGAACTGCTGACGTTCCGCCAACTGGGCACACGCTTGCAAGGTCACATCACTACCGGGACGCCCCATGGAGTGGAGAACACTGCGGGATCGCTCGCACAAGGATTACCATACAGCATTGGTCAAGCGCTGGCTGCACGCATGGATGGCCGCGACTACCGCGTTTACTGCGTCCTCGGCGATGGCGAACTGAACGAGGGGTCGATTTGGGAAGCCGCTATGTCCGCCTCCCACTATCGCCTCGATAACTTGACTGCCATAGTGGACCGCAACCACATCCAGAACGACGGCTTCGGCGACGAAACGCTGATCCCCCAAAACCAGCGTGACGAGCATACTGGCGCCTGGGTCAGAGCTGATGGCCACACGGCGAACATCATGTCGCTGGAGCCGCTGGCGGATAAATGGCGGGCCTTCGGCTGGCACGTTGAAGAGGTTGACGGCCACGATCTTGTAGCGTTGATAGATGCGTTAGAACAGGCGAAATCGGTAAAAGGCCAGCCGACAGTCATCATCGCGCATACAACGAAGGGCAAAGGCGTTAGCTTTATGGAGAACAACCCCGTATTCCATGCTCGCGCTCCGAGTCCCGAACAGTTGGAGCAGGCGCTACGCGAGATAGGATAGGAGATAATGGCTTCGGTTTCAGAAAAAATTGCGGCAACCCGTGAGGCCTTCGGGCCGACGCTGATCCGCCTAGTCCAGCAAGGCCTCGACATCGCAGTCGTGGACGCCGACCTAGGCGTCTCAACTACTGCAGCCGCATTCGGGAAGGAGTTTCCTGGTCGCTTCTTCTCCGTAGGCGTTGCCGAACAAAATATGATCGGTGTCGCAGCAGGTCTGGCCGGAGCCGGCAAGACCGTCTTCGCCAGTTCATTCGCCGTTTTTGTGCCTTACCGCTGCTACGACCAGATCCGCATCAGCCTAGCTTACCCAAAGGCAAACGTGAAGCTCGTTGCCAGCCACGGCGGCCTCGTCACCGGCGAGGACGGCTTCTCGGCGCAGGCACTGGAAGATCTGACGATGATGTGCTCGCTGCCAAACTTCAGCGTCATCTTTCCCGCTGACGTTGTGGAGAGTGCCAGGGCCATCGAGATGGCAGCCCACACGCCAGGGCCATTCTACATCCGCACCTTCCGGCCGAAAATACCAGTTATCTATAGCGACGACTTCCGTTTCGAACTCGGCAAGGCGCACCAGCTACGCGACGGCCGCGATGCGACGATCATCGCCGTCGGCGAGATGGTGTACATAGCGCTGCAAGCCGCCGAAAAGCTCGCCGCGGAAGGCGTGCAGTGCCGCGTGCTCAACATGTCTTCTCTCAAGCCGCTCGACGAGCGGGCTATCACAGCCGCTGCTAACGAGACCGGCGCCATCGTGACGGCCGAAGACCACCAGATTCGCATCGGCCTCGGCTCAATGGTGGCACAGGTTACTGCGGGCAGCCATCCCGTGCCGATGGAGTTTGTCGGCGTGCACGACCGCTTTGGCGAGTCCGGCAAGTGGGAAGAACTGCTCGAACACTTCGGCCTTACTTCTAACGCCATAGCTGACGCAGTGCGCAAGGCGATAAGCCGGAAATAGCGACAACCAATAAATAGAGAAGTGGGGCGATCGTCGCCCCACTTCTCTATTTAGTCCTATCTTGCCCGGGATCTAGCCGTTCTCAGTCTAATAACCCCCCTCAAGATGTTTTATCGAGTATGGATACTACACCCAACTTTGCATAGTTTTTGGCGAGAAAATGGTGAGAGGCTTGCTGTCAAACTGTGTTTGCCGTGGGGGGAGGTAGGTGTTCATGTAGTCTTCTTCAGCGTGCAAACAAACGTTTCCGCAACAAAACTTGCCCCCATTCACCCAAGGCAAAGCCTTGGAATGAGGAGGAAACCATGAAAAGGCTGCTTGCAATCTCTTTAGTTGCGTTAGTGACCGCTGCCGGTTGGCTCTTTTCCTCCGACAACGGCGACGTAAGCCAGGCAAATGTAGCCGGTCCGGAAGACCAGGAAGCTTCGATAGTCTTCCAGGCTGCTCCCACGCCGGTCCTTGAATGCTACGATGTCGCCAGAGGCGACGACGTTAAGACGACTGTCCGTTTGATCACGAAGAACTTCGGTGGCGATGCCGTGCAAGTGAGGACGCTGGTGATGATGTGCGAACTCGCCTTCAAGTTCGCTCCAGGTTCGTCCGCTATTTTCCCCCCTGATGCAACCCGTATTTTAGCCTGTTACCGGATTCGTGGCGGGACAGACATAAATGATCCTTACCTGCTGGACACCGCGAATTTCGATCCCGACAGGGTCATCGTCAGGCAAGGCAACATGATGTGCGAAGAGGCCGCCAAGATCTCCGCAGACGGTACAGCACGTGGCACACCGACAGGCCAAGTATGGGAATGTTACAACCTTCGCGAGGGAGATAATCCAGGGAAAGACTTCGCCCTCGTCACCAACAACTTTGGCCCCGATCGCGTTAGAGTGGGAACCGCTATTAGGATGTGCGAAGACGCTGAGAAGCACCGTCCGACAGCAACGGGAATCGTCGTTACCGGCGAGGCTACAGGCGCCGTCCTGGAATGTTACAAGCTTGAGGAAGGGGACAAGATAGACCAGGAGGTCCTTCTAATTACGCAGAACTTCGGCACCGACCAAGTAGTTGTGAGAAGAGCTACGACTATGTGCGAAAGGGCCGAAAAGACACCGCTCTTCGATCTGTCAGGAGTGCCAGTGGACATCATCGATGATGGTACTTCTGAATAAGGGGCTGCCCACTTTTCATTAGTAAGGGATAGGGCGTTTTCGTAAAACGCCCTATCCCTTTTGTTGTCGGCTAGCGCGAGGATTACAGCCGGTGGCCGTTCTCTTCGCTGTCCTCTTCGTCTTCGAAATCTTCGTCGGTGTAGTTGCCGACCTCGCGGCCGGCCCACACGGATACGATAAAGTCCTCGCGATACGGGTCGGCGGTCATCACCAAGCGGTCGTCCACTTCACCGATTAAGTCGCGTATCTCTTCTTCGGTCAAGCGCTCGGGGACGGCAAGCGTGCCGTAGACGACACCACTCGTGGAAAAGTGAATATCGACCCGCCCGATGCGGCCGTTCTCAGCCTCGATCATGTAGCTCTCCGAGTTAGGCGTGCGGGCCTCCCGCTCAAAATAGTACTCCGGCACTGCTTTTTCGCCTCCTTCCGCTATGGGCGCGTCTGCCCATCTCCCATGATAATCCACTTGTAGCTGGTCAATTCGCGCAGGCCCATCGGTCCCCGCGCGTGCATCTTCTGCGTCGAAATCCCGACCTCCGCGCCGAGCCCGAACTGGGCGCCGTCGGTGAACTGCGTACTGGCGTTGACGTATACAGCCGCTGCGTCCACTTCGTTGAGGAAGCGCATCGACGCCGCATAATCGCGGGTGACTATTGCCTCCGAATGGCCCGAGCCGTAGCGCTCGATGTGCGCCAGCGCACCATCGAGCGAGTCCACGACCTTAATAGCAGCGACGAGCGCCAGAAACTCCTGGCCGAAGTCGTCTTCAGCCGCGGGCACGAGACTCGCGGTCATCTCCTGGCGGCGAAGGATCGCAAGCGCCTGCGAGTCGCAACGCATCTCCACGCCGGCCTCTGCCCATCGCTGGCCGATGGCGGGCAGGAAAGATTCGGCGATGTCGCCGTGGACGAGAAGAGTGTCCAGCGCGTTGCATATCGTCGGCCGGCGGCGCTTCGCGTTGTCCGCTATGTCCACCGCCACTTCGAGATCGGCGCTGGCGTCGACGTACGTATGGCAGACGCCGATGCCTCCAGCGACGACAGGCATAGCGGCGTTCTCGGACACGTAGCGGATCAGGTCAGCGCCGCCGCGAGGGATGAGCAGGTCGATGACGTCTCGCATCTTCAACAGTTCGCCGACCAGAGTGCGGTCAGTGTTCTCGATGATCTGCACCGCGCCCTCCGGCACGCCTTCGGCATAAGCCGCGTCTTGAACGACGTGCGCGAGGATAGTGCTGGAGCGGATCGCCTC